>NZ_JBPAOH010000077.1:0-36074 GCF_050875635.1 Tolypothrix sp. VBCCA 56010 | reverse complement strand
GAAGGAGAAAGCTGAGAAGGAAGCTGCTGACAAGGTTGAGAAGGAGAAAGCTGAGAAGGAAGCTGCTGACAAGGCTGCGAAGGAGAAAGCTGAGAAGGAAGCTGCTGACAAGGTTGAGAAGGAGAAAGCTGAGAAGGAAGCTGCTGACAAGGCTGCGAACGGTTCAACTTCAACCAGACCTTTGCCGATTATTAATTTCAGCCTCAGTGATGTCGGTAAGACTTTCCAGTTCAACTTTGATGGAAGCGTTGCCACACAAAATGTTACTGGACTCACGTCTACAGCATTCTTTACCTTGAAGAGTTTCAACGGTACTGAGGCAGCTTTTGATGTCAATCTAGATAACACCTCCAGCAATGGCATCAAATCTAGAACTTCTGCCTTAGGTTTCAACGTTTACTCTGACCTAACGTCTACCAATAAACTGGATTTGGCTTCTGGAAAAACAACTGCGTCAGGGCTTTTCAGCAACTCTGTTCTAGACGGCTCATTCCCGAATCAATTTGGTGATATTGATGTGTGCTTCACACAAGGTAATACCTGTCAGGGAGGACGGAATGGTGGTGTTAGCACCGATGATGGTATTGGCAAGTTTTCCTTCAATCTCGCCTTCAATAAGATGGTTGACTCGTTCGCCTTAGGCAACTTAGGAGTACGTTATCAAAGTATTGAAGGAACTTCTCTCGGTACTAGCGGTACAGGTCAAGGGAAATATTATCAGGCTCCACCACCTCCACCTAAAAAAGTACCTGAACCTAGTACAACTGCCGCTTTAGGTTTGTTAGCTGTCGGTGCGTTGAAAGCGCTTAAGAAAAAGACTCTAAAGCAAGATTAAATTAAGCTGTTGTTTCAAGCGAACATGAGCAAATACTAAGACGGAGGTTTGGTTAAGAACGCAAGTCGTAATTAAAAAATCGGGTTGGAAGTGTATCAGTACTTCTGACCCAATTTTTTATGGTTTAGTAAAAATTATGATGCCAGCACATTGCATTGCTAATTTACAACACCGTTACTCAGGCTTAATACTGCATTTTTTGGGATAGACAAAAATAAAGTATGTATTATTGCTGAGGCAATTGATATTTGAAGTGGAATATTATCAATTTTGTTATCTGTGTACAGAAACGAATAGTTAAAAATCCACAGTCAACAGTCAACAGTCACGCATTCAAAAGTTCAAAGTCAATAGACTATTCACCACTGACTGATGTTTATTTATGCTGATCTGACTTAAAAATGATGTAGAGGGGAAGGGAAGAAGAGATTTTCATGCGGTAAAAATGTACGCAGTTCGTTCAGGGCTATTTAGCAGCTTTAAAGGATTACCCCAAAACGGGATAGAGCGGCTACAACAGCCAGTGACAAAGTTCTAAAATTAAGAAGCATCAAATAAAGTTGAGGGCGTTATGGCAGCTAAAGTAGAAATTTACACTTGGAGAACTTGCCCGTTTTGCATCCGTGCCAAAAGTTTACTGGCAAGAAAAGGCGTTGAATTTGTTGAATACAGCATTGATGGAGACGAGGCAGCACGCGATAAAATGTCTAAAAGGGCAAATGGACGACGCTCTGTGCCGCAAATTTTCATTAACGATCGCCATGTAGGTGGTTGTGATGATATACACGCAATAGAAGCCCAAGGCAAGCTAGATGAGCTATTAGCTGCTACTAATAATGTCTAGGTCTTTTCACAAAATGCTATGCACATCAATCAAATCGTCAGGGGATAATCTAAATTGATAACAGCGGAATTTCCTGGCGATTGAGGCATTAAGCGTGAAACTGGCTTTTATAATAGATCCCATCCTTACTCTTGACCCGTGTCATGATACCAGCGTTGCTCTGATGGAAGCAGCACAAATCTTGGGACATGAAATTTGGGTAACTCAAGCAAATTTGCTGAGTGTGGTAGATAGCAAAGCTTGGGCATTGTTAGAACGGGTGGAACTCGTACCAGTGCAGTTGGTGGAAGGACGCTATTTAGCGGCAAATCCTTGGTACAAGTTGAGCCAACGTACCTTAACTTCCCTGGAAACAATGGATGCCGTATTTATGCGGACAGATCCACCAGTTAATGTTCCCTATCTTTATGCTACGTACATTCTGGACTACATCGACCAAAACAAAACCCTGGTGATTAATAGTCCCAGTGGAATTAGAGCGGCAAACGAAAAAATGTATGCCCTCCAGTTTACCAAAGCAATTCCAGAAACTATTGTCAGTGCCGATAAGCAATTTATTCGGGAATTTGTGGAAGCAAAAGGTGCAGCAGTTCTCAAACCATTGGGTAACAAAGCTGGAGAAGGGATTTTATTTTTGCAAGCAGGCGATCGCAATTTTAACTCGATAGTCGAACTCAGTACCCTCCTCGGTCGAGTTCCAGTTATGGTGCAAACCTATCTACCCCAAGCAAAAGAGGGAGACAAACGAATTATCTTGCTTGATGGAAAACCGATTGGTGCCCTCAATCGCCTTTCTTCTGGAAGTGACTTTCGTAATAACATGGCGACTGGTGGCACAGTTGCTCAATCCGAAATTACTCCTAGAGAACATGAAATTTGTACCCAATTAGCCGAAACTCTACGTAAAGACGGCTTGATTTTTGTCGGTATTGATGTTATAGGTGGCTACCTGACTGAAGTCAATGTCACCAGTCCTACCGGAATTCGCGAAATTGATCGTTTCGACAACACCCACCTTGGTCAACAGGTAATTCAATGGGTTGAGCAAGCTTTACAAGGCAAAAGTTAAAAAATAAAGCGTTTTTTAATTTCTTTTTTTCCTGATGTGTTCTCTGCGCTTGTTGTGCGCTAGCAGAAGTGCAACAAGCCCTGACGCTCAAAACAAGGGACGCTCCGCAGCGTCTCCAAGAGAAGCGTCTAAGAGAACCCTTGAAGACTCGAAGAAAGCTTCCGCACAGCGGACTATGAGCAAAGAATCATGAGCAAAGAACACACGCAGCGTCTTTGCAAAAGAGGGAAACCAAGAGCGCGAACGGCAGGGGAGTGTCAACCCTGCTCCCGGTGAAACCTGGGAACTGGAATTAAGGCGGGAGCAAGCTACTAGCTAATGCTGTCAGCTTAAGGCTTGGGTCGCCGTCGTTGCAGAAACTCAGGAATATCCAATCCGGGTTTTTCTTTGGGTTCTGGAATTGGTGTTGGCTCTTTTACTGGTGGCTGAGGTGCCTGTCGTCTTGGTGGTGGTGGAGTTACTACCCTAGGATTGGCGACATTTTGCGGTGGCGTGGCTTGCATTTCACCTGTAAATCCCGTGGCAATTACGGTGAGCCTGACTTCACCTTGCAGCCTGTCATCAATCACCGCACCAAAAATAATATTGGCGTTGGGATCGACTACTTCGTAGATTGTTTCTGCGGCTGCATTGACTTCGTGTAAGGTAAGGTCGCTACCACCAGTAATATTAAAAACAACTCCTCTGGCTCCTTCAATAGAACATTCTAGTAAGGGCGAAGAAATAGCGGCGATCGCTGCTTCTCTTGCCCTTGACTTCCCGGAACTAACACCGATCCCCATCAGCGCCGAGCCTGCATCTGCCATCACCGCTCGCACATCGGCAAAGTCAACGTTGATCAAACCGGGGATCAAGATGATATCAGAGATACCTTGCACCCCTTGACGCAGCACATCATCTGCATAACGAAAAGCCTCTTGCATCGGCGTTTGCTCTGGAATTACTTCCAGCAGCTTGTTATTTGGGATAATAATTAGCGTATCTACCCTACCTTTGAGAGCTTCAATACCTTGCTCGGCTTGGCTGGTGCGTCGGCGTCCTTCAAACAAAAATGGACGTGTTACCACACCAACTGTGAGAGCGCCCATTTCTTTGGCGATTTCGGCGACAATTGGCGCTGCACCCGTACCTGTACCGCCACCCATGCCAGCAGTGATAAACACTAAATCAGCACCTTCTAAAGCTGTAGCGATTTCGTCCCGCGATTCTTCAGCAGCTTTTTGACCAATTGCCGGATTGCCACCCGCGCCTAAACCTCGCGTCAGCTTTTGTCCTATTTGTAAGCGTTTGGAAGCCTGTGCTTGTGTTAAGGCTTGGGCATCGGTGTTTGTTGTCCAAAACTCTATTCCACTCACATCAGAGGCGATCATGCGGTTTACGGCATTTCCACCACCACCACCGACGCCAATTACTTTGATGTTGGCGACTCGACCGGGAACAATATCGCCAATTCGGGGATCTTCAGTAGGGATTCTTTTACTATCGTTATGTTGTCCGAAATTCAGTCCGGAATGATTAAAGGGATTGGTGGAGTTAACTGCTAGTGACATTCCTGGCTGTCCCGGAGACTGGGAGTTTATATAACTAAGTTTTTGGTTATTATCAAGTGTCATTGGATTGAAAAGGGTAGATAAACGAATTTTTCAGGTGTTATTCACGCCAATAGTCAACTATATTTGACGATGCCATAATCTATGGCTATGTTCTTTCTTGTTCTCACTTATTGCAACCCTAACAGGATTAGAAAAGCGAAATTTTACTCTTAGATCGACCATTAACGCAGGCGATCGCCCCCATGTTGTCGATAAGTTGCCCCAAGACAACTTATCCCCTATTTCTATAGAACAGGGCAACCTTGCCCAAAGCAAGCCTGTTGTACATAATCCGTAAAGCTCGCGCACTGCCAATTCTAGAGAAGTATATTTATATTTACCTAAAATTGACCTGTATAACTTATTGTCCTCCTTAATATCTTCACTGCTATTTTTCTCGGCATTTATTTTGTATCCCCAATTACCTATCCATTTTTCTCCTAATAATTTATATTGGTGATTAAATTTACCATTATCACTCTTAGGAGTTATACCTGCGACCACTTGAAATTTACTGTAAAATATGAAATGGCACGAGTAATACAGCCACCGATACCACCAATTCTTCCTCGTTGCCGCTACACGTTTTGCGTAACACAGTGGACAACCTTCTCCCAAGGAAAGACACCAAGCGCGAACATCTGAAATAGTCGTGGGGATTTGTGGATCTAGCAAACAAGGAACCGTCTGACATTGTGAGAGTGAAAGTCCCTCCCAATCACCTATTTTAGATAACTCCGAGTTATTTAGTATACACGCAATTTTTCTACTAACAATAAAAAAAGCGCAATTCTGGGTGAATTGTCTAACTTGTAAAGACCCGCCGTGGCGCGTCTTTTCTTCCTTAATGATATGGTTAATCAGTTTGAGCATTCAGATTATTACAACTGAGAACACAAAATTTACCTTATACTTACTAATCCTTAAACTGGATGTAACAAATGATTTACTTCTGGTTGATGGAACTCACTGATTGATTTGTTATTTGGTGTGCCTCAAACTACATAAGAGTTGCGGTTAAATTTTACTTTATGGATCGCATCCCTCTTGTAGAAATTGGCATCAAGTCACTGTCTGGCTTCCCACAAACGAGAAAATCTCTCTTTTTCACACCAGTCTGATTAACTCTCCTGGAATAGAAGATTCAACCAAACCCTTGTTGGGTTGTGGCGGAAAATATCCTTCGATTGTGAGTCGCGCAGAACTAAAAACCTCACAGACTCTTGTGTTTGACGCACTCCGTTGAGTACAAGATTTAATCATGCCAAAGAATCGTTTTCCACCCCAGACACTATCATCAGAATGTTTAACATGTTGCACTAAGCGAGCGTTCCAAGGCAAGGGGAACCCCGGCACTCGCACTCGTCCTGACTTCACGCTTATGTTAGGGTAACAACAAGCGGGGTTTTACTCCCATGCATGAAGGTTTTATAATTGTTTCTCCCATTGTAAGAGCGAAGTTAACGCCGATTTTTGTGTATGTTATGGGAATACCAAAAATAATAAATATTTATTTATTGGCATAAAACTTATTTATTGACTCTGAGCAATTATTAGTTCTCACTTGTCCAATCTTTTTAACGAGTTTGAGAGTTAGACTTGACTGTTTTTTGGTTCATTTGTACTAAAGGAGATTCCGGATTTTTCAGGTCGATATATTCTATCTGATTGGGATTAAGTTGTGTAGGTAAATGGCTCATTTGGGCGAGTACTTTGATTTGTTCGCTTATTTGGGGACTCACAGCACCGAGATGCACATATCCTAGTTCTGTTTTCAGAATTATATTTGTTGGATCTTGGCAATCAATTTCCATGACTTGAACGGAACTTTGGCTCACAGATTGATAAAGCTGATTCCAGTAAGGACGGTATTGTTCAAAGGAACCAATAACTATGAGACTGGGCAACTTGACGGTAGGATTAAGTGATGTGTATTTTTCTAAAGGCATCCAAATTCCATTTGCATCTAGTAGCCCCGTTGATGAAGCAATGTTTGTGTCGCTAGTGAGAGTTGCTTGGTGATGCCTTTGCGCGATCGCCACAGGTACTCGCTCTTGAATATCAATAATTAATCCAGGTGGAAACAGACGACGCTTAACGCTTGCTTTGGCAATAGTTGGTTGTTTTGTCAAAGAGTCAGCGATCGAAGACGGTTCAATCCTCCATAAAGACTGCGGATAAGATAACACCAGCAGTGAAGAAATCGCTTCAGGAGAAAGTGAGCGTGAACCATTAGCAATCTCAATTTGTTTGGGAGCAGAAAGCACCCACATCGGTTGACTTGCCACCCATAATAAACCACCTAACAGACTACTAACGGCAAAGGTTTGCCAAATAGCCTGAATAATTTTCATTTGCCGTTGCCGACGTAATTTATGACGCCGATATCGCAAATCCGTGCGGGAAACTGATACCATGCCAGCCATTCAAACTCCTTTCACACATGGAAGTTTACGTTGATACGCTTGTATCGTCAATTAATTTAAGTAAACGCACTCTTTGCGCGGTCTTGCACGCCGTTATCTTCGGTGACTTTTTCACGCTTGCATGTAACACTTTACAACAACCACACAACGATAAAGATTATGGTGCTTGTAATTTGAACTGAAGTGAAATTTTGCTGTCTTGAATTAAAACTTAATCTAGCCTTTTTCCTGTGCGATCGCTCAAGCACCCTGTGCAAGCGCCTTCCTTTCTTTGAAGGCTGCCCTTGAAGGAATAGGGGAGGGGTTGCCTAAGAGCTTCACTATGAGGCAACATACGGGCGATCGCCAGCCTACTAGCGCGATCTATAAAAATAAAGCGTTTTCTGGTGTGTGTTTACGCGCCACTTGGGTAGACGAGCGATCGCCACTCGGCACAGAATGCGCTTGGTGTGTCGATGTGTCGTTGCCACAATACCTCAGCAATGAGCGCAAAACATATCTTCTGTAGCGATAATTCATGAATTATCGCACTCGTAAGTTAAGGAACTACGTCGGTTTAAAGCGTAAGTCCTATACCCATAAGCAAAAAAAAGAACAAGCAACACAATTGCATTTATTTCTTTTGGCAGGAGCGATCGCCTCTTTGTTTGGGAGAAGGGGAGACCAAGGCGAAGGCATTATCCTTGTGCGTGAATTTGGATGCCGATCAAAGAATCAACCAAAAAAATATTGCCAAACTTGTATGAAGAAGTGATATTTGGTACATAAAGTTATTGGAAAATTTTTCTGGAAAAGATTGCAAATTCTTGATTAGACATATAATATAATATATACTTAAGTATGATGACATCAATACAATACAATGGTACTGAACCATGATGTAAATTAGTGGCATCTTGCTAAAATTAATACAATTCCTACTTGATCGGCATTTATACCAACGAAGATTCTACCGATAAGTAGGTTTCTGTGCAAGATTAACTCAGTTACAGATGATTTGTTTAACTTCAAATTGTTAAAAGGGCAACAGTATCTGTAAAAATAACAGATAGACTTAATGTATCAGGGACAACAACTAAACCTCTGCTATGAGCAGGATAGTTGCACTGGTTACGCATTTTTGCGTCCAGCACTGTTCTTCTTAAGACCTAAGTTGTGAGTTAATCAACCACAGTTTTAGGTAGAGATTAGTTGTATATAAACGTACAGTTAATTGCATCTACATGAAAACCACACTAAATTTGTCAACTTTTTATAAAGCCTGTAACCCAAGCTACACCTTAAATATGAGTAATGCGCTGGATCGGCAGTATTACATAGATTTTTCGGATGTACGTGGTTGCAAGATTGTTGAAGAGTTGCAACGGACAATCGTGCGTATTTCTCCGGATGAGCCGACCTGCCAATTGTTTACAGGTCATATTGGCTGCGGTAAATCAACAGAATTGCAGCGCCTCAAAGCCGAGTTGGAGTTAGCAGGATTTCATGTCGTTTATTTTGAGTCCAGTCAAGATTTGGACATGGCGGATATAGATATTAGCGACATTTTGCTTAGTGTAGCCCGTCAAGTGAGCGTCAGTTTAGAAGCGATTGGCATCAAATTGAAACCAGGTTACTTTGCCAACTTGTTTAAAGATATTGGGGATTTTTTGCAAACACCCATACAGTTATCAGCAGAGGCAGAGTTTTCCTTAGGTATTGCCAAAATCAGCGCCAAAGCAAAAGATAGCCCTCAGATGCGTACTCAGCTCAGGCAATATCTGGAACCGCGTACCAATAGTATTTTGCAAGCAATTAACGAAGAAGTCTTAGACCTCGGCATAGAACAGCTAAAACTTCGGGGTCAAAAAGGACTGGTTGTCATCGTCGATAACTTGGATCGAGTAGATATGCGTACATTAGCATCCGGGCGATCGCAACCAGAATATCTCTTCATCGACCGAGGCGAACAACTGCGTCGGCTCAAATGCCATCTAGTTTACACAATTCCCCTACCGTTAATTTTCTCGAACGAGTACGAAACATTAAAAAATCGCCTGGGGGGAGGTATTGCTCCCAAAGTCTTGCCAATGGTGTTGGTGCGGCAAAGAGATGGTATTGACTACGAACCAGGTATGTCACTACTAAGCCAGCTAGTATTAGCTAGAGCCTTTCCTCAAGTTCCTTGGAATACCAGACCCTCGTTAGTAGGCGAATTATTCGACGACCCAGAAACACTAGATCGTCTATGCCGCGTGAGTGGCGGTCACATCCGTAACTTACTAGGACTGCTTTATAGTTGCCTGCAACGGCAAGACCCACCTTTTACTAGAAACTGTTTAGAAGCAGTGATTAAAGATTACCGTGACGATTTGCTGTTAGCGATTAACGAAGAAGAATGGGAATTGTTATTTGAAGTAGTACACCAGCAAAGCGTTCAAGGCGAATCTGATTACCAAAGATTACTGCGAAGCATGTTGGTATTTGAATATCGCGATCGCATCGGACGCTGGTTTGGCATCAGTCCTGCCTTGGCAGAAACAGAAAAAGTCGTGACTTGGCAGCAAAATAAAACAAAAGTATAAGCTTTCTCCTTTGCGATACATCTCTGGTCTTAGCTGTATATACAACAACTGAGAACTTAAAAATTCAAGTATGCTGCCAGCGCATACTTGAGTTTTTGATGTGGCATTTTTTCCCTTTATTTAATAGCCCAGTTTTTAGTTATGACACGGCAATTAACACACGCAAGCAAACAAAGCGAGAATCAGCATTCTCTACAAAGGCTGATTCGGGCGATCGCACTTTCCAAAAATCAATTTGCTCTGATTTTAGTTAGGTGCAATTATCAGCAATTACGCACTTCAATGTTGGAGCATCTGCGCTTTCTCACCAAAGATATCAATTTACGAGAAATCTTTCTTCAGCCATCAACTACTGCCTTACACACCACAATAGTATCAGAACTATTTCTAGATAATCCTATCGTTGCCACAGATTCATTGCCCTCAGCTGTGATGATTTCTGGTCTAGAATCAGTCATTGACCTCGAAGACCTACTCACTAACATCAACCAAGCACGAGATATCTACGCTACGAGTCTTCCTTTTCCATTAGTTTTATGGCTACAAGATGAAGTAGCAACATCGCTTTCTCGATTAGCACCCGATTTTAAAAGCTGGGCGGCAACCACCATTAAATTTGAAATGGCTGCATACGATTTAATTACTTTAGTGCAGCAAGAAACAGAATTTATCTTTGCCAAAGTTTTAGAAGCAGGTGCCGAAAAGTTTTTATCTAATGCTGCTCTTGATTTAGCTCGCAAATCTCAACATCGCCGCGAAATTGAGTCAGCCCGTAATGATTTGCAACGCCTATATAACGTCACTTTAGAACCAGAATTAGAAGCGAGTTTAGAATTCGTGCTGGGTCGCGACGAATACGCCGACGACCAAATAGATAATGCTTTAATTCATTATCAAAAAAGTTTAGCACTTTGGAAGGAGGCAGGGGGAGAGGGAGAGTGGGGGAGTGGGGGAGTGGGGAGCCAGCGCCGTGCGGAGGTTCCCTCCGTTGAGGCGACTGGCGTGGACACGGAGGACACGGAGGACAAGGAGACAAGGAGACAAGGAGACAAGGAGGACAAGGAGGACAAGGAGGAAACTACTATTGCTTCCTCATCTGCCTCATCTCCCTCATCCCCCCCATCTCCCCCATCCCCCACTCCTCCTCTCCCCATCCCCCCCTCCCCCCCAACCCCACAAGTAGGGGACCCCAAAGCCCCCCAACTTGGGCAAGCGGTAGTACTATTCCACCTAGGGCTGTGTTATCGCCGCATGGCAGACTTATACCCAACTCTGGGCAAAACCTACTGGCAAGATGCTTTATTGTGGTTTAAGCAATGTCTTGAGGTATTGGAAACAGCGCAAAGAAAAGACTTAGTTGCTAAGTTTATTTTGCCTGCGCTTGATATGCTACAACGCCTACAAGCCTGGGAAGAATTGCAGCAATTAGCCGAAAAGTCTCTGCAACTGCATGAAACTTATGGTACTCCCGCACAAGTGGCTCAAGATTATGGTTTTTTAGCAGATGTGGCGGCTTCTAAGTCTAATTGGTTACTAGCTCATGAATTAGCAAATACAGCACTTTCTATTTGCGAAAATGCCGCCGACGTTTCCCGACAGCAGGAAAGTTGGTATCTTTTATTGCTGGCACGCACTCAGCGACATTTGGGTGAGTCTGAGGAAGCCATCAATAATCTGGAATGGGCGAAAGTAGTTTGTGAAGTACAATACGAGCCATTGCTATATTTGCAGATTTTAGAGCAGTTGCGATCGCTCTACTTTTTTGGGCGCCATGATTACACCGAAGCTTTTAGCCTCAAGCAAGAAAAAATTCAAATAGAACATCAGTACGGCTTTCGCGCCTTTATCGGTCCTAGTCAATTACAGTCACAACGCTACAGAATTAATCCAGTTTTGGAACCGCAAAAAAGACCGTTTAATCAGTCGGGACTTGCCCAGGAAATAGCCGCTTCTGGAAGGCAGCAAGATATCAATCGCTTGATTGAAAGAATTACCCGTGCTGACTGCAAACTTACAGTAATTCATGGACCCTCAGGCGTTGGTAAAAGTTCAATTCTCAAAGCTGGTTTAGTACCAGTTTTGAAGGAAAAAGTAATTGGCGAACGCATACCTTTGCCAATTGTATTATCTGTTTATGCTGATTGGCTTACAGCTTTAAAACGTACTATTAATCAAGCATTGGCACAAAATGAACTTTCAATTATTCAAGAAAATTCTTCCAACATACTGCTAGAAAAAATTCGCTTTTTAGCCGAGCGCAATCATATAATAGTTATTATATTAGACCAAATGGAAGAATTGTTTTTTATTAATAAACATCCCCAAGAAATCAGAGAGTTTTACAAATTTTTTAGCGAGTGCCTCAATATTAGCTTTGTAAAAATAATTATTTCTTTAAGAGAAGATTATTTGCATTATTTATTAGAGTTTGAACGTTTGAGCCAAGAAAAAAAGGTAAATAATTTATACGATTTAGGAATAATTAATAAAAATATTCTCGATAAGAATATTCGTTACTACTTAGGAAACTTCTCTAGCCAAGATGCAATCAGCATTATCCACAGTTTGACTCAACGTTCGCATTATGAACTAGCTGATGAGTTAATTCACCAACTAGTCGAAGATTTAGCAGGAGAAGTAGACGAAGTACATCCAATAGAATTACAAATAGTCGGCGCTCAACTTCAAGCAGAAAATATTACCACACTTGAACAATACAAACAATGTGGCGGCTCGAAAAAACTAGTACAGCGATGGCTTGAGGAAGTAATTAAAGATTGCGGTCAAGAAAACGAACAACTTAGTTGGAAATTATTGTTTGAGTTAACTGATGAAAAAGGCACAAGACCATTAAAAACAAAAGCTGATTTGGTGACTGTGGTAATAGGAGACAACGAGTTATCTCCAAAAGGCGGTGAAGAGGAATTTCCTGTAGAGATAGAAGAAGTCGAGTCAGAGAAAGACAATAAAAAAGAAGAAATTACGCCAATGAGTGTCTTTAGTCTGGAATTGATTTTAGACATTTTGGTGGGTTCAGGCTTAGTATTGCGAATATGGGAAGAGTCAGGCGATCGCTACCAGCTAGTTCACGATTATTTAGTTGAACCAATTCGCCAAAAAAACGATTATGGAATGGTCGCCGAACTCGAAAAAGTTCGCTTTGAAAAAACTAGAGCAGAAGTAGCCCAAAAACTCTCTCAAGAGCAATTAAATTTAATTTTGCATCGCCGACTGCGAGAAGCACGTATAGCAGGCTTATCGCTCTTCATCATGCTAGGCACAATTGCAACATTATGGTGGCAAGCAGACTCACAAAAAAGAGCCGCAGTTCTCCAAACTTTACGAGCCGAACGCAGCGAAAGCAACTTTAAAATTAGTGCCCTCACTGCTAGTAGTGAAGCGCTATTTGCCTCAAATAAAGAGTTTGATGCCCTCTTAGAAAGTTTGCGGGCTTGGCAACGACTCAAAATTGCAGATAAAATCCAACCAGATACTCGGATGCGGGTAGTGACAGCACTCCAGCAGGCAGTTTATGGAGTAACTGAGTTAAACCGCTTGGAAGGGCATACTGATACCGTCTGGGGTGTAACTTTCAGCCCTGATGGTCAGTTGCTGGCATCAGGTAGTACAGACAAAACAGTGAAACTGTGGCGTCCTGACGGCACCTTACTCCAAACCCTTAAAGGTCATAGCGATGCTGTTAGCAGCGTTAGTTTCAGCCCCGATGGTCAAACTCTGGCTTCCTCCAGTCTCGACAAAACAGTGCTGATTTGGCACAGAAACCCCATCAATGGCGAATTTGACCCCCAACCATAC
The DNA here is from genome assembly GCF_050875635.1 of Tolypothrix sp. VBCCA 56010. Lineage (NCBI taxonomy): Bacteria > Bacillati > Cyanobacteriota > Cyanophyceae > Nostocales > Tolypothrichaceae > Tolypothrix > Tolypothrix sp. VBCCA 56010. The sequence goes on along the minus strand of NZ_JBPAOH010000077.1, from coordinate 22,928 downwards.
AAAACCTTAAAAGGACACCGTGATTGGGTTTATAGCGTTAATTTCAGTCCTGACGGTGAGTTGTTAGCTACTGGCAGTAAAGACGCAACCATCAAACTTTGGCGGCGCGACGGTAGTTTAGTAAAAATACTGAAAGGACATAAAGGATGGGTTAATTGGGTAACTTTCAGTCCCGATGGTAAGTTCATCGCCTCGGCAAGTGATGACAAAACAGTGAAAATCTGGCGACGGGACGGTAGTTTAGTCACAACTTTGTCAGGACATGAAAAGGGTGTGACTGTTGTCGATTTCAGCCCCGACGGTCAACTGTTAGCATCAGCAGGTCGAGATAAAAAAGTGATGCTTTGGCGACGTGGCAAGAGTACTCAAGATGTCTTGAAGTTTCGTCCTTACAGAACTTTACGGCAGCATACAAGTCCAGTTTGGAGCCTCAGTTTCAGTGACAATGGTCAACAGCTAGCCTCAGGAAGTGATGACAATACAATCAACGTCTGGAGTGTTCGGGGTACGTTACTCAAAACCTTGAAGGGACATAGCGATGCTGTCGCCAGTGTCGCTTTCAGCCCAGATAACAAAATTTTGGCATCAGCAAGTTACGACAAAAGCGTAAAACTATGGAGTTTAAATCCTCCCAGGCTGCCCATCCTTACTGGACATAAGGATCGCGTTTTGAGCGTTGCTTGGAGTGCGGATGGCAAAATGTTAGCTTCAGGCAGTCGCGATCGCACTGTCAAACTCTGGCAACGAGAAATTACTAGCAAAGGCGTTGTCACTCGACTTTATAAAACTCTCTTGGGACATACTGATAGAGTTCCTAGTGTCAGTTTTGACCCAACAGGTAAAGTACTAGCATCAGCAAGTTATGACAAAACTGTGAAACTTTGGCGACGCGACGGCTCTTTACTTCATACTCTCCAAGGGCATAGTAATAGTGTGATGAGCGTCAGCTTCAGTCCAGATGGTCAGTTATTGGCATCAGCTTCTAAAGATAAGACAATTAAACTTTGGAATCGTGACGGGAGTTTGCTAAAAACCTTAAAAGGACATCAGGGTTGGGTAAATAGCGTTAATTTCAGTCCCGATGGTCGAGTTATAGCTTCTGCCAGCGATGACCAAACAGTCAAACTTTGGCGACGGGATGGTACTTTGTTAAAAAGTTTTTTACCCCATGAAAGTTGGGTTTTAGGCGTGAGTTTTAGCCCTACCGATCGCCTGCTAGCTTCTGCCAGTTGGGACAACACAGTTAAGCTGTGGCGCTGGGATGGTACGTTGTTGAAAACCTTGTTAAGGGGGTACAGCGATAGTGTTAACGCTGTCACTTTTAGTCCCAACGGCGAACTTCTAGCCTCTGCTAGTTGGGACAGCACTGTCAAACTCTGGAGTCATGAAGGCAAATTGATCAAAACCCTCAACGGACATCAGGGTCCAGTATTAAGTGTCAGCTTTAGCCCACAAGGTAATACACTAGCATCGGCTAGTGATGACAACACGATAATTTTGTGGAATTTAGATTTAGACGACCTGCTAGTTCGTGGTTGTAGCTGGATGAGTGATTACCTCAAGCACAACCACAATGTTGAAGAGCGCGATCGCCATATGTGTGATGATATTACTCAAAGGCGCTAATTGGGCATAGGGCATGGGGCATGGGGGAGGCAGTGCGTTGCGGAGGTTCCCTCCGTTGTAGCACCTGCCGTCATGGGGCATCGGGCATGGGGCATGGAAAGCATCTTTTATTACCAATGCCCATTGCCCATTGCCCATTGCCCATTACCCATTGCCCACTGCCCCATGCCCATTGCCCATTGCCCATTACCAATCAAGGTTGCGATCGCTTCTCTTTCAGTTCTTCGTTTTCTGAAGCTGCTTCTTGCTGCATATTTGCTATATAGGCTTGTAGCCTCATGCGCTCAATATAGGGCCAGCCCCCCTCAGACTCAATGTCTTTCAGGAGTGCGTAGAGTGCCTGACGGTTATCAGGCAAACTTTCTTGAAATACCCCATCTCGGATCTCTCGGTGTAACTGTTCTAACTGCCGTAGCAACGCCAAAAGCGCGATAGTATCCCCTTGACAAATTTCCGATGCATCATGTACCGCAGTTGCGATCGCTTGCAATTTAAAAGACAACTTCTTTGAATCAACATTAATGCCGTTGTTCATGCCACCGTATATCTGTTTAGGAGGTCTACTCAAATTTACCGGAGATTTTTCGCTTTGATTTGTTTGCTAGCAAACCTCTGTGTGAAAAAATACTTATAGCTTTCTGCTGCCCTTCTACCTCAGTTAGGGAAAAGTATAAATTTATGTATACGGAAGTCAGTAGCGATCGCTTCTAGACGACATCTGTACCTTTGGGGTTTTCAAAGTCCTCTCGTTCCCAAGGAAAGTGCCACCATAGGCAAGCAACGAAATGTGAGGGTAAAACCCATTAATTCGCGCTTTGTGTATGCTTTACCTCAGAAAGGTTAGGCAACAAAATTTGCAAGCGCGATCGCACATTTTCTGCCTTAGATCAAAGTCCTTAGATTTTTCCTTAAAAAAAATCGTATGATCTGGCTTAGTTTAATTGCATAACACATGTAGTGGCGACATCTACGTAACAACCAAAGACTTTTGTCTACGCTATGGATGCTATGCCATGACGAAAAAACTGTTACTGATGGCAGCCTGAAGCCCGATAATGACAAAAGGGTAAAAACGCATGATTGTAGCCGTGTGGGGTAAAAATCCCACGCACTGCTTCGGATGGGACAAGAAGAATAGCCATATTTTCCTTGACCCTACCCAGTTTTACAACTGAGATATTAATTTTTGACGAAATTGAGGTTGACCATGAGGTATCGCGCTTTAATTGTTGCATTCTTGGCTTTATGCCTGGGACTAATCACAGCTTGTAGTGATGCTCCCTCGAGTAGTAGCAGGGATTTACTCACTTACGAACAGATTCGAGGCACTGGCTTGGCTAACAAATGCCCCCAATTAACAGAAACAAGCCGTGGTTCCATTCCCGTTGATTCTAGCCAGTCTTACGTGCTCAAAGAACTGTGTTTGGAACCGACTAATTACTTCATCAAAGAAGAACCTGCTAACAAACGGCAAGAAGCTGAATTTATTGCGGGCAAATTGTTGACCAGATACACTTCCACCATTGACCAGGTGCAAGGCGATATAAAAGTCAATCCAGATAAAAGCTTGACTTTTGTCGAAAAAGATGGTTTAGACTTCCAAGCCACCACTGTACAACTACCTGGCGGTGAACGAGTACCTTTCCTGTTCACCATCAAAAACTTGGTTGCTCAATCACAACCTGGTTTGACTTCGATTAATACTTCCACGGATTTTGAAGGCGAATTCAAAGTTCCTTCTTATCGCGGTGCTGCCTTTTTAGATCCTAAAGGTCGCGGTGTCGTCAGTGGCTATGATAATGCAGTGGCTCTCCCTGCCCAAGCAGATAAGAAAGACCTTACCCGAACTAACGTTAAGCGTGCAGAAGTTCTTAAAGGGAGAATTTCTCTCTCGATTGCCAAAGTAGATAGTGCTACTGGTGAAATTGCTGGTACATTCGAGAGTGACCAGCCCTCCGATACCGATTTAGGCGCTGGCGAACCTAAAGAAGTTAAAATTCGCGGTCTGTTTTACGGTCGGGTTGAACCAACTGCCTAAATCAAGATTGAGTATCCACACATAAATGGTACTCAAAACCGTAATTTTGTTCAATGTTTAGGTTAACCAGGCGTTCCGCATCTGTTGCGGTACAAAGCGATGTCTCACGACAAGCCGCTACGCGTCTACGCACTTTCTTTCCCCTTTCATATTCCATCTGAGAAATGCTAGGGGACTAAGGCTTTTCCTCTGCTAAAAAGCGCTCTTATTTGACTTACCTGGCATCATCACAACCAATTTAAATCCAAAAAGGGCTACACAGCCCTTTTTTTTTATTGGGTGAATATCAAGCGTCCTAGCGATTGGCAAGAAGTTTTCCCAGTTCCTAATCCAAGCGTCCCCAATTTAAAGATGTCATGAATGACTTTTTTAAATTTCAGTAATTTTGCGGAAAAAAGTTGCTCGTATCTATATAAATCTTTTTTAGCTTCAGTTTATCTCTAGACGAAAACCCGATCGTTAATAAAAAAAATTAAGTACAATTTCGGTTTGATAATTAGTAACAAATTTTATATTTTTTGTCTAGGTACTTTTTTATAGCTATAGGTCATCCCAAAGCTAAATAAAAAACACTCATATTTCCCCTTTCAAGAACTCTTTTTCACTGTCTGTTTGACTTATAAAAGCGGTGCTATGCCAACCACTGTCACCTACGAACTGAAGCATGAAATTTGGCAGTTGTTGCGAGAATATCAGCAATCCCCCTCGGCAACTGTTCGCAATCAACTGGTAAAACTTAATTTTGGACTGGTGAGAAAAGAAGCTCACTACTGGATGAATCAATGTCAGGAAAACTATGAAGACTTGCTCCAGGTGGGCTGTTTAGGTTTAATTCGAGCTATTGAAAAATTTGAAATTTGCAAAGGTCATGCTTTCAGTTCCTTTGCCATTCCTTACATTCGGGGTGAAATTCAACACTACCTCCGAGATAAAGGTGTCACCGTGCGGATTCCCCGACGCTGGTTAGCGCTGCAACAGCAGTCAATAGGAGTTTCGCGTTCTTTGCGCGAAAAATACAATCGTCAGCCAACTGACTCGGAATTAGCAGCAGCGCTCTTAATTTCTACAAGCGAATGGCAAGAAATTAAATTAGCATGGGTCAATCGCGCTCCATTAAGCCTAGATGTGCCTGTACAGGACGGAGAAGAAAATTCTACTAACTTGGGAGAATTGGTTCCAGATAACCGTTACCGCAGCTTTCAACTAGCGCAAGAAGACCAAATTCGCCTGCAACAAGCACTCTTTCAGCTAGAAAAACGCACCCGCGAAGTTTTAGAATGCGTATTTTTACAGGACTTGACACAAAAACAAGTTGCAGAACATTTAGGAATTAGTGTAGTAACAGTTTCCCGGAGAGTTAAAAAAGGGCTGGACTTGTTGAAACATTTAATGTCTGTGGCAGAAGATTAAATGCAAATAATATCAGTAATTTTTCATCCGCATTTTCACGCTTACTGACAGTATTTAAAGCCATCTTTAAAAAGCAAAAAAGTAGGTTATAAAAGGAACAGATTTCGCCTTTGATGTAAATTTCATCAGGTAGATTTCAATTAACAAATTTTCCTATAGCTTTTGAGAACGGTTAATGGGCAGAAATTTAAAAATTGCAGTGGCAGCTATTTTGGCTTTAGCGATCGCCTCTTGTGCTTCCGAATCAGAACAAGCTAGTAATCCTACGCCAACTCCCAACAGCGCACCAACTCAGCCCCCATCGGCGATTCAATCGTTTAAAAATCCAGTTGTACCTGCTAAACAGGCTCCAATAGTAGCTTCTACTACTCCTAACTTAATTCAACCAACTAATGCCACAGAGCGGGTAATTGTAGTGCCAAAAGGTCGCCCTGACCCGTTTGGACAACTTTTCTCGCCGACGTATGCCAGCACGTCGAACACGAACACGAACACGCCTACTACATTTGGCAGATCGGTTCCGGTGTTACCTCCCCTACCAGTTGCTAGGCGTGCAATAATTACGTCAAGAAAAGTTCCCACACGCAGCGCGGTAATATCAGCCAAAACTAGAATACCGAGTCAGCCACAACTTTTGAGGGCACAAAAGAATAAAATAAATAAAATAAACAAAGGAGCGATCGCTTCTGCACGCCTACCAAAACCTAGCCCTGGTTTTACTCCAGTCGTACCCAAGGTTTTACCTTTAGTTGTCCCCAACCCGACTTTAGTATCTGTATTACCACCGCCAGTACAACCTGAATTAGCAAGAGCAGTTCTTGTCACAGGTGTAGTTTTAATTGGTCAAGAACCCCAGGCAATTATCAAAGTACCAAATGAACCGACGAGTCGCTATGTGCTGGCAGGACAGCGATTGGCAAACGGTGTACTGGTAAAACGTATTGAAATGAATGAAGGCTCTAACCCAGTCGTGATTTTTGAACAATACGGTATGGAAGTTGCTAGAAATGTAGGAGAATCGCCTATCAACGCAGCTTCACCCGCGACAACACCGGAAAACCCTGTTTCAGTCACAACACCACCCCAAAATCCTACTAGTACCGGAGCTTGATAAAGATGGAGACGAAGGAGAAAATTGAATTTCCTGGGTTGCCTTTAGCAGTCTATCAAGAAATAGCGGCTCATCTGCGTCAAGTCGAAGGGGTAGAAGTCAGTTTAATTCCCCAGTCGTCTCCACAGTTTGATTACAATCAAAGTCAAATCGCCGACTTAGAGATATCTTGGATGCCAAACTCTAATGCAGAAAGTCGGCAACGTGTCAAGGAAATTTTGGCTTACTATCAAAATTGCTATGGTGTTTGACAACTGAAGTTTAGATCTTTTTGAACTAGTCCGCTAGTCAAGATTTATTGGGGTGAAGTTAATCTACCCAACCAGAGCGTTAGTTTGTTGGGTAGTTTGTTTTTAGCTTATTTATTATTTAAGAATCTTAATATTTTCGGCGATCGCTTTTCATAAATTTAGCAGCAATTAGAATTCCCGGACACCTATAAAAGTGAGGCGGCTAATTGTTATATAGTTATAGAAGACTCCAAAAGCTTTGGTTTAGATAAGTACCCGCATATACAAGAAAACCTTCACTGTTAGACCAAAATGTCCTTACAGATGCTTGGCAGAGCTTGTAGTGAAAGGATGGCAATATCAATATATACAATATAAAATAATACACTTGTGACCAAAATCACTGTGCATTGAAGTTCGCGTGCGTTATCTTAGCGAGGAATAATGGGTGCGCGTAAGCACATAGGTAAAACTCTCTTGTTTAACTAACGGGGATGAAAGAAAGTGCCGCGAGTTGCATTCGCCGAGTATCTTGTGCAATAAGTCTAATATACTGATTAGTAAATATATTATTTGTGATATTTACACAAGTTATCCCTGGACAACCACTTAGCTCTGTACAAAAAATCGGTTTAAATTTAGTCTCAGTTTTGCATGGCAAACGGGATGTTGTCTTGGCTATTGATTTGACGGAAAGCGTCGGATTGAATGATGAGGGTCGTATTCGCTTACGTCAGATTGTTGAAGATAGCCTAAAACCGGGAGATTCAGTTTACGTTGTTCCTTTTGATAAAAATGTAGCTTTAGAAGAAGTTCCGCCCGGTGTAAATCCATTGGGAACACCCATACAATTTAATATTAAAAGTCAAGAAAATATTGACAAAGTATTAGCAAAAATACCTTTTGCCTTTGATCCAAACCGCTACGGCACAGATATTCAGCGAGCTGAATTAAGTATTTATCAAGGTCTTGCTCAAATCAATCAAAATCGTCTCCAGAAAAGTCAACCAATCAAGCCGCAGTCAGTTGTTTGGGTTACAGACGCGCCTTTATTTACCCAACCGGGAATTACCTCACAAGTGTGGGTGGAAACTCCGGCTATTAGTCCTTTTCGGATAGCAAACTCTCCAGAAAGTCAACAGCGACAAGCCTGGATTAAAGCTTTGCCGATAAAAGAGCGATCGCGCTCAATTACAACCAATAACAACAAAGAATATAAACTCACTGTCGTTGATATTGCGCCTACTGTCCAGGAAATTTGTACGCCAGCACCAGGGGGTGAAGAAACTTGTTTAGTTACTCCTTATTTAATTAAGCAGTTGTGGCTACCAAGTTTAATTTCACTATTAATATTTGCGGGTTTGCTTTTTGGGTTAATTAAATTATTGCGTCTACAAAAGAAGTGGGAATTGAAAGTTGATTTTGAAGCCACAGAAAACCCCGAAGACCAAAAATGTAGATTACCAAACAACAAACGCATTGCAATTGGTGAATATGATGCTTCTTGTACAGATTCTATTGACTGTCCAGGTTCAGAAGTCAGAGCATATTTAGAGAGGAAAGGCGAGAGGTTATATTTAGTACCAACTAATTCAGCACAAATTTATTACAACAATAATGAAATTACGTCGCGCACTTTCATCTCTAGTTCTACGTTCCGGATAAATTGTCCATATAAAAATCGCGACTACCAAATAGTAATTAAAGTTAAAAAATAGTATCTACGGAATTAAAGCATGATTAACAGCACTGCAAATGAACTTCAATATCGCGGAATAAATCGCACAATTTGTGTAGGATTAGGCGGTACTGGACGCGATGTTTTGATGCGAATTCGGCGGCTAATTGTAGACCGCTATGGCGATTTAAACAACTTACCAATTGTTAGTTTTGTCCATATCGATACCGATAAAGCCGCAACCCAAGTAACTGGTATTCGTACAGGAAGTACTTATCATGGCGTTGACCTCAGCTTTCGGGAAGCAGAGAAAGTCAGTGCTACTATGTCCTCTGCTGAAGTTACTATGTTTGTGGAAGGATTGGAGCGGCGTTCAGAATACACTGGCTATGGACCTTATGACCATATTGGTAGATGGTTTCCCCCTCAATTACTACGAAATATTAAAGCAGTAGAAGAAGGTGCAAAAGGTATTAGACCCGTTGGAAGACTGGCTTTTTTCCACAATTACCAAAAGATTAAAACAGCAATTGAAACAGCAGAAAAACGTACAAGAGGACATGATTCTCTATTGCTAAGAGAAGGTTTAAGAGTGGAACCGGGACTAAATATTTTTGTCGTGGGTTCTCTTTGCGGCGGTACAGGAAGCGGAATGTTTTTAGACGTTGCTTATAGTCTTAGGCATCTTTATGGCAGTCAAGACGCTCAAATTGTCGGCTATTTAGTGATTAGTCCAGAATTGTATGGTAACACTCCCAATATGAGTGCCAATACTTATGCTGCTCTCAAAGAATTAAATTATTACAGCAGTTCCGGCACAAAGTTTGAAGCTTGTTATGATATTCCAAATTTGGTGTATGTGCAGCAGCCGCGACCGCCTTTTGACTACGCTTATTTAGTTTCCAGTCAAACAGGTGGCGAGTATCAAATCTTAGCACAAGGTAAGTTGTGCAACGTTATTGCTCATAAGATTGCTTTAGACTTTTCTGGTGAATTAGCACCAGTAGTTAAAGGCAACAGAGACAATTTTCTGCAACACATGATTAAGTGCGATAAACACCCACGTCAGAATGTCCAACGTTTTTTAACATTTGGACTGGCGGCTATTTATTTCCCTCGCGATACCATTGTTCAAATTGCCTTAAATCGTGTCAGTTTAGAACTAGTAAAATTCTGGTTAAATGGCGAAGGTCAAAGTCCAGACCCCTCAAGTCTACTTGAACAATTTTTAATTCAGTATCGTTGGCACAGCGACCAAGCGAAAAAGGATGGTATAACTACCAGACTAACTGAATCTGTCCAAGAATCTAATAAAAATTTTAGTAATATAATCAACGCTTGGAGAAATAAATTAGAACGGTCAATCTCTGATTGCCAAAATAAAGATGACCGGAATGGTATAAGACAACAGTTGTCAAGAGAGTTTCGCGAACAATTTAGGAAAATTCAACCCGGTGAGACTGAAAGTAGCAGGGGAATTTGGCTAACAAAAGTGCAACAAATTCGTTCTACCATCAGCAAAGAACTGAAAACAAATATTGATGACTTTATCAATCAATTACTTACTCCCATAGAGCCTAACTTCTCGATTAAAAGCACCCGCAACTGGCTAGATGCTTTACAACATGAATTGCATAACTATCAACGCAATAATCAGGAAGAAATCACCAATTTGGGCAGTATGAAACGCTCGGAAGATATAGATAAAAAATGGCATGATGCTGAACAAATAATTGAAGAAATTGAGCAGAAAGCTGGTATTCCATTACTCAACAATAAAAATAGCCAAGTACAAGCTGAAGCTAAAAGGGTGGTACGGGAAGTCTATGACCTGATTAAGCATAATTTTGAGTTGGAAGTCTTTCAGTCAGCGCTACGAATTGTCAGTGAGTTGCAAAGGCATGTTCAAGAAAGAGCAACTCAAGTAGCTGCTTTTAATGCAAGCGTAGAAAATTTGCAAAGCACTTATGAGAAACAAGAGCGGGATTTGAGACAACTGAATTTTGATGAAATGAGCGGTGAAGCAATATTTGATAGTGAAGATATTGATAGCTGTTACCAAAATATGTTACCAGAAGATGATGTTCGCCACCAGTTAGTGTTTGTCAGTTCAGAAATTACAGAACCAACGGGACGGGGACAATCTTTAGCAAGTTTTATAGACCGCGATCGCACGACTCCATACCAACTGCAAAAAGAAGTCGATCTTAAGGTTGATAGCATATTCACTTCTCGCGGTATCAATATAGTTAATGTGATTAAGCGCTTCATGCAAAACTACTCAGTTGCAGCACGTTCAACTCGCTTGGCACAAATTATGCAAGAAGCTGAACCCCTGCTGCGTCTTAATTTGACTGACCCCTATTTCCACGATGACCTTGCTAAAAGTAGTAAATTAGTGGGATTTAAAGACACAGATGAGTTAGAAGTAAAACAGTTTAAAACTTTGCTGGGACAGGATTTGGGAATTGCTATAAGTGTAATCAAACCGACTCAAGCTGACGACGAAATTTTAATTGTGAATGAGTACGCTGGTTTTCCTCTAAGATTAATCGGCAATCTAGAAAGGATGAGAAACCCCTACATCCGTGAACAGAGTTCTGCGACATCTTTTCTACATAATGATTATCGCGCAACATTTCCTGATATCATCCCTCCTGATGCGAGAATAATCGAGGAATTGGAGGATATTTTCTATCCTTGCCTAGCGTTTGGGTTATTAGAGAAAAACCAGCAAAACCATGAATTAGAATTTCAATATTATGATGAATCTCGCTATAGTTATAATACTGCGTCTCTGAATCCTGAGTGGAGTCAAGCTTTGGAGCAACTTGCTAACCGCAAGAATATGAGTGAAGCTTTGCAGAAGCTTTTAGATGATGAAATTGCTCAAATAGAAAGACAACCTGAACTTTTGGACAATGAATATTTTCCTAAATTGCGGCAGTTTGTCAAGGAAGTTGATAAATTACCTGAAGATAGTCCTAATTACCCCTACAAAGTTACAGTATTAGGAACTTATGCAAACAATGATCCCACAGCTAAAGAGGGAATTATTAATCGTTTCCGTAGAAAGCTAGAGCAGCGATTTAAAATACAACAGCAAATTGCTCCACCAACAAATACATTAAATCAGAAAGCTATATCTGGGGAGATAGTTGTTGTTGATTACCCTGTAGATGGCGATAATATGACAAAACGGCGTTTAGAAATCAAGCATTTAAAACAAGATTTGGATGATGGTATTCTAAGTCAAGAAGAGTACGATCGCTTGCGTCAAGAAATATTCAATAAATACCCAGTGTAATCTAGCTAGTTTGTAGTTGTGATGCGCGTGCATCGCAATTACAAAACACAACCTACTAGTTTTTAATATACTCCCAAAATATTAAGAGTGTTTTCATGCCATTCATACCACCTTACTTAATTATTTTCACTATTGTACTTGTAATTTTGCCATCTATAGCTGCTTTTGTTTCACGCAGGTCTCTCTATCAACATCTGGTTGGAGAAGCTGACAAAGTTAAAATGCTGATTGGTGGAAACAAAAGTGTAACAGAACCTCAGACTGTCAAAAATATTAAAAGCAGATTTCAACAAGCTAGTATTCAATTAGATAATGTTAATACGGCAGCTTTAATTGACCAAGTTTATAGCCAAGAAAAGATTAAAGTGCATTTCTTAGTTTTTACTCAAGAAGTTAGTTGTGACCAAATCGATTATTTCTGCCGCATTCTACCTAATTTATTGCTAGCTTTTGGCTTACTCGGTACTTTTTTGGGTATTACAATTAGTTTGTCAGAAATCAATCAAACAATCAATCAAACGACTACTAGTAATGTAACTACTTTAGTGACTGAACTAAAGAAACCATTACAAGGCATGAACGTTGCCTTTTTTACTAGTTTAATAGGACTATTCTTTAGTGTTGTCTTGACGGTAGTTAACTGGTTACAAAATACTAGCCAAGCCAAGTATCGACTTATTAGTTCTTTAGAAGATTACTTAGACAATATTTATCAACCAACAATAGATGGTCATACTCGTCTTGATAAAGCTGTTGACAGAATGGCTAATTTGCAAAATGAATTTTTAACTAACTTTGGTAAGAATGTTCGGGATGTCGTTGAGCAATCTTTAGGAAAAGTAGCCAAAGAAATTGCGGAAGAAAATAAAAAAGCCAATGAACTAGCAAAACAAGTTTATGAGGGTTTTACAGTATCTTCTGGAACTATATCTGCTGCTGCTACTGAATTTAAGATTGCTGGTGAAGAACTGAAGGCAAAATCTGAGATATTTAAACAAGCTGCTGAAACATTTGATAAAAGCCAGTTTCCCCAGAGATTATCAGATGCTACAGCAGATTTGGCTAACACACAGACAAGATTTTCTCAGTCTGCTGCAAGTTTGGCTGATACTGTAATATCTATTGCAACAGCAGTCAGTGAAGTTCAGCGTTTAGGAGAAGAAATAAGAAGTGTTAATCAAACTTCAGTGAAAGTATTAGAATCGCATCAAACTAACCAAAACTCTCTTAGCGAGATTATTCCTCAACTTAAGCAAGGTGCTACCAATTTAGGAAGAGTGACTAAAAAAATTGATAATTTAGAGGAAAAAATTGCGAATAAAGCTGATAGTTTCAATGGGCTAGAAGTTACTCTGACAGAGTTGGTAGGTATGGTCAGAAGCTATACGGAAGGGGTAAATTTGGGAATTGAGTCTTTAGGCGATCGCTTTATTTTAAACTTATCTGAGCAACTCGACACTAACAACCAACAATTTCATACTGTTGTCTCTAATCTAGAAGGTTATGCAAATCAGTTAAACGTCCAAATTGACACATTAAAGTTAGATTTGATGGAGTTACTCAAATACAACAATGTGAAAACAACTTCAGAAAACAAAAAGATAAGCGATCGCTTGCTTGGAGGTATTCAAGAAGCAACTGAATATAATATCAAAAGTTATCAAAATGTAGGAACAAAAATTAAAGAAAGCGTTCAACAATGTATTCAAGAACTTAGTGACATTAAGGAAGAACTTTCTCAAATTAAAAAAGAGTCAAGTAGATAATTTTTCCAATAACTCAGAAACATTAAAATTTTCTCTTAAATATAATAAAATAATCTCAACTTCCAATTATGCCTCGTCGTTCGCGGAATACTCATTACAATGAAGACCTGAATATTTGGTCTGCTTTCACAGACTTAATGTCCAATGCCTTCATGATACTTCTTTTCTTATTGTTAATAGCTAGCGCCAAGTATACAATATCGCAAATATCTAATAATAAAAATACAGGCACACCGCCAATTTTGTTGATAAAAGATGAAAATTACCGATTTGACCCTGGGAGCGCGGAAATACCAAGGGCAATGTCTGATTATATCAGAAATAAAATCGTACCTGATATTGAAAAAAATACAAAAAATTTTCAAATAAATACGGTTGAAATAATCGGTCATACTGATGAAGAATCTATTGGTAGTACCACAAGCAATCTAGACCAGAATTTAGAAAAAGTAGCTAGTGGTGAAATAAGAGTCGGCGATCTCAAAGCAGGCTCTAACGCCGACTTAGGATTGATGCGTTCCCTCGCAGTTGTCAGAGTGTTGCTTGACATCCAAAAACAACAGGGTAGGATGCAAGGAATTAATCTTCGCGCCTATTCAGCTGCACAGTTAATACTACCAAATGGGGGGTTTGCCCCTATACCAAAGAACCAGCGTCAGGGAGATGCCACACGACGACGCATTGAAATTCGCTTTACCCGCTTGGGTGAAGTCACAGAAGTAAAGTAAAAAGTACACGGGAGTTGCAACAGAGGTGTAATTGTTCTTTTGTATAAACAGGTGATGAAATTACAAATTCCTGGGGTACACTGGCTAGCAAAGTAATGCAAAATATTACTGTGCTTCCCTTCGGTTTCGGCATCACCCACAATGGAACACTGGCAATTTCTAATACAGAAACAGGGCGATCGCTCTTGGCATACCTTGGAATCGCCAAACTTAGAAATACTCTCAGGTCGGTATCGAGTTTTGGCTCGCTCTAACCGTCCCAATATAGATGTAGAAGTGCGCGTAATTCATTCCTCCACTCAGGAAGTTCCTCTTCTACGACGAGTTCAAAAGCGATCGCGTCGCACTAACAATGAAGGCTTAATGGCAGTTATCCCCTTCACCCACTTGAAACCGGGAGTTTGGGAGTTACGATGCTCTGGCGATTTGATGTCTGATATGCTCGGTAAATCCTGGCAACATACTATCAAAATACAAGTTCTGCCCGAATCAACTGTTTTATCGGATGTCAGGATGGACGACTCTGACCATCATCATCAGAGCGATGACGATGACGATGACGATCGCGAAGATACTTTTTCTCATCGCAACAGCTTATCAACAACCGCAGCCCAAACTTCTAGTACGATACATAACACTATCACCGTTAAGGCATCAGTAATTACTAGAGAAAGTAACGCTGCGACTACTGAGCCTTTGCCAACTATAAAAGAAGAAGATGTACCTATTACCCCAGTATGGGTCAAAGGTGAAACGGCAGAGCAAATTTTACAAAACTTATTAGAGTTAGCTTTACCCGCTTCTGAATCTCTGCTAAACGATGAAGAGATAAAAGAAACTCCAGAAGAGCAAGCACCGCCACCACTACTGCTAACCTTAGAGCAGGAAACTTATGTTGCTCGTTGGGGAGAAACTCTCTGTGTCAATGGACGCGTAGAATTAAAACAAGAGCTGCTGAGTGACACATCAGATTTAGAAAGCGTCTGTGCGGCAGAAGTGCGAATTGAAATGCGATCGCCCCAAAAATCGGAAATATTAACTCAAGTCAGGCAACCTTTACCTGAAAAGATTTTACCGTGTACTATTAGCAGTCAGATTGAAATTCCGGCTGATTGCGAATCTAAGCTGATTTTAGCAGACATGAGTTTCTATGGCGCACTCGCTGGAATTGGTGAGGTAACACTGTTAGCCAGCCAGTCTTTCACAATTACAGCAGATGTGACAGAATTACTGGCAATTACCACTGCTGTCAAACATAGTACACCAGAACTAGATTCTCAGCTAGCGCCGCCTATCAATCAAGAACCATTACCATCAACCCTTGATTTACAACTGTTTAATCTGGTAAAAAGCGTAAGATACGATCGGAATTTGGTTTTTCAGACATCGCCGAAAAAAGCTTTACCACCGCGAATTGATCCGCGATCGCTAAGGAAATCAGCAGCGCGTAGAAGTGCTTCTTCTCAAAAGACATCGCCTGAATTGCCAACGTTTTCTCACGGGCAAACTAAAATGATAGCTGCTGCTGTTGTTTTGGACACGTCGCCAAAATCGCAGCGTTTAGAGAACACAGATACTATAACCGAGCGTCAAGTACCAATAATTGAGGAACAAACAAGACTTTCTCTGAGTGCAGGCTCTACTTTTAGATATTTGACACCGCTTAAACCTTTACCTACTGACTTTGAAGCAGTTCAAAGCAACGTGCAAGATGCTTTGGATTATCAAACTCATGAGGAATCGCCGCAGCTTAATACTACTGTAGCTGAGTCGGAAAATGCAATTGACTTAGAAGGCTCTCCAGATGCACCGGAATTAGTCGAACTGGATGCGCGATCGCCGGATAATTCTTTTGCAGAAGTAGTTCTTCCGCAAGCTTCTGAATTAATCACACCAGACAACCCCTATTCATCCCCTTTAATCAGAAAGTGGATGCAGACTCAAGGCTACTCGTTGCCTGAACCGATCAATGTGCAGCCTCAGAACTACTATAGCTATACTCCAGCTAACCAGACTATTTCTGAAGAATATCCGCTTTCTTTGGACGAACAAACTTTGACTGCTGATGTTAATTTGCCGTTAGTATCTGATATGGAGACACAACAAGGCGATATTGAGGAAGAAGATACGGACACGCTACCTGAGGGAAAAGTATCAGAAGTTTCCTTCTCCCCGCAAGTACCACAATTAGCACCTGCCCCTCATCCTCAAATACAGCCAAGTTGGTTGGCACAAGAGATTGTTGTAGATGATACAGCAGATGAATCTGAAGCCGATACTACGCAAAGCGGTTTGTTGAAGCAAAAAAACGAACCTGTTACAGATTTATCGGTTTCTCTAGCTATAGCAGCGGCTAATTGGAATCCATTGCCAATTCCGCAACTGCATGTACCAGAAGGTGAACTTATCGCTGGCAAGTCTGTGAGGGTGCGCGTGCATCTGCCTTACGTGCGGGAGCAAATGGCTGTAAAGTTGTGGATGGAGGATTGTCAAACTCGCTGGTTGCTAGACGGTCCGCATTTGCTGAAGAATTTGCTACCTAATTCTTTGGGAGATTTGGAGGTGATGACTCAATTAAATATTCCCTTTGGCTGTTTGGAAATTCGCTTAGAGGCGATCGCTATAGATATGGCAACTCAACAGGAAAGTCATAAAGTTACAATCACAAGGACTGTGATTCCTCCAGATTTGCCAACTTTGCAGCTAGATGAACTGCTGGGAATATAAGCTTGCGGGGAGTTAAGGGGAAAATTTTTATCCCTACCCCTTATAAAATCTCAATTTGTTAAAAATATGATAGATTTTCAAAAATGAGGCACAATTTGCAGTAAGCTCCAGAATGAATTGCAGTGAGATTTAACAGGAATCTTTACTATGTCAGCTTCATTTTTGCCTTCTATCTTGGTTCCTCTGACTGGTTTAATTTTTCCAGCAGTGGTATTTGCGTTCATGCTTATATACATTGAACGCGAAGATATAGCCTAAGTTTGGATAAATCCCCAATCCCAAAAACCGATGATTAATTTTTCATCGATTTTTTGCAGATTTATCAGGCTACTCAAAATTAAAATACCGCCTATCTTTAAAAGACAGGCGGTTTTTTTTATGCTGATTTCTCAACAATTGCGCTTAAAATTCACACAGCAGCGGTATTCAGTTCCAGCCACAATTATATGGAAGAACCGATTCCGGCGTAAGCCCCGTAAAAGAAAATGCCTACAACAGTAATTACACCTAACCCTGCGATTGTAGCGACAACCCACAGGGGAATTCTTCCACTTCCAGACACAGCTTTTCTCCTCCCTTAATAAAAAAATCAACGCTTGTTAAATAAACAAGGATTAATACCAGTGGTTCTTTGTTAGTTAAAGAAGTAACTGGAAAATAGAATCCCCAGAACAAAAATCAGTAGTAGTCCCAGGTAAAGCGAAGTCCGGTTTAGTTCGACCGGCTGTTTATTAGGATTTGGCGATCTATCCATGAGTTCCTCCTAGCGTTGAATAAACTGCATTGAAGCGATCGCACCCAAAAAGAACACGGTGGGTACAGCTAGAGTGTGAACTGCAAGCCATCTAACCGTAAAAATCGGGTAAGTAATTGGTTGATTAACGTTATTGCCGGTGGTCATGTCAAACTATTTTCCTGTAAATTGTTCAATTTGCTTTTTAGCTTCAAAACGATCTTTAACAATTGGCGGTGCTACTTGCTCCGCTCTTGGGTAATATTCGTTCGGACGGGGTGTGCCAAATACATCATAAGCCAGTCCGGTGCTAACAAATAACCAACCTGCAATAAATAATGCTGGGATGGTGATGCTGTGAATCACCCAGTAACGAACGCTGGTAATAATGTCCGAAAACGGACGTTCTCCAGTGGTACCTGACATTTAGACTCCTACCTTAGAATGAAGATTGTTCTTGAGAATATTATCCTACAAAGTTTAGAAAGAGTTACAACTTGCAACCTAGTTCTCATAAATTGCAAGAAAAATACCCAAACTGAGATTAAGACTTAGCGTCTGACTTCAAAGAGTAAGCAACACTTGGTTGATATTTTAGTAAAATACCGCGATCGCCAATAATAAATCCGTGTTCCGGAGAAAAGAACACAATTTTATACAAATTCGCCGGAACTCCTTCCACATCACGGTCTTTTTCCCAGGTTTTGCCACCATCAGCACTCCGCAGCAAGTTACCACTACCACCACCGAGCCAAATTTCTTCGGGTGTGCGATATGCCATATCTAGTAAGCCCCAGCTTGTAGAGACTTCTGGATATTGAGCTTCCAGCCATTCTTCAGGTTTTTCTGGGTCATTAAATTGGACTTGACCGCCTCGTGCTAGCATCCATAATTGCCCATTATCGGTAAACCCCATATTTTCAACTCGTCTAGAACTATTGCGGTTATGAGGAACCCAAGCAGTTTGTCCCGGTTCCCAAGTTGAGTAGAAGTTACCTTTGGCAGAAACGCCAACATATTTACCATCAGGCGATCGCTTGATGTTACGCAGCACACCAACTGCTTGTTCTACCTGTGCTTTCCAGTTTTTACCGCCGTCTGTAGTCTTATATATTGCTCCTACATTTGTAACCATCTCGGCTGAGTTTTTTCCCAATGCCAAAATGCTAATTGGACCGCCGGGTAGCTTTTCGCTTACGGGAATGCGCGACCACGAAGCACCTTCATCAGTAGTGTGCAATACCAGACCTGGCTCTCCGACTATCCACCCTTCTTTAAGCGAAAAACTGACTGAGTTAAACCGATACTTCGGATCGTCAAGTTGCAGTGTTAAAGGTTTCCAAGTTTCACCACCGTCTTTTGTTTCCAACAAAGTAGCGCTGCTACCGACTAAATAGCCATGCTGAAGGTTATCAGTAAAGGCAATATCCAGCAGTTTCGCCTGTGTTGGCACAGTAATGATTTCCCAAGGATTGTAGCTGGTAGAGGGAACTTTGCTACAACCTATACACATGAGGACGACTACCAACAAGGCAAGTATTCTTTGCCAACTTCTTACAATTGAATGCATCTGTATTTTTTAGTTTCTTCTAAATTTGTCTAGGGTTTTTCAAAGGTTACTTTAAGTAATCGGTTTTTACGTAGGTAAGGCAAACGCCCAACTTACTGTAAACCGTAGAGACTTAAAAAAAACAAGAAAGCAAGAGCCAATGCACCGAAAATCAGGATATTTTTTTGGGTCGGTGTCAGCTGGTTGACACCCAATCCATAACCGAGATTTTCCTTAAAGCCGGATGCTGTGCCTTGGGGACCGACATTGGCGAAAGCGTTCTTTTTCGCAGCACAAACCGGGCAGCGCCAGGTTATGGGCAATTCTGCGAAAGGTGTTCCTGGGGGAATGTCATTGCTGTCATCTCCCTTTTCAGGTTGATAGATGTAACCGCAAGCACGACACTCGTAGCGGTCTAACTCTTGAGTCTCAACAGCTTGTTCACTCATGGCGGCTAAGGGGCGAATATTAAATATACGTTAAAAATTATGACATAACTGTTAGACTTTTCTATCACAATCAAAAAGGAATCAAATACCTCAAGCCTGTCTGTTTCGCAGCATTCAGCATCCATCAAAAAGATATAATGTATAGGGATTAGGGTAATGGTACTGGTGACTGGGTACTAGGAAGAAACAGATTTATGTGAATAATCTCTTTCAAGCGTTCCTAGTCCCTAGTCCCCAGTCCCCAATCCCCTTGACCCCAATAGCGGTAGGTAGATATTTATTGTGTTTGTCCTCAGCGGTTACGAATACCTTCTAGGCTTCTTATTAGTCTGTAGCCTAGTGCCTGCCCTGGCGCTTTCAGCGTCGAAGCTCCTCAGACCCAGTGGTCGCAACCCGGAACGGCGCACCACCTATGAATCCGGCATGGAACCCATCGGTGGAGCTTGGATTCAGTTCAATATTCGCTACTACATGTTTGCGCTGGTCTTCGTGGTCTTTGATGTGGAGACTGTGTTTCTCTATCCTTGGGCGGTCGCTTTCCACCGTTTGGGGCTATTGGCATTTATTGAAGCACTGATTTTTATTGCGATTCTTGTAGTTGCCCTAGTTTATGCATGGCGTAAAGGAGCTTTGGAATGGTCTTGAATACTAATTCAACTACCGAAGATAAAGAGCGAATTATCAATCCGATTGAGCGGACTACAGTTACTCAAGACCTTTCAGAAAACGTAATTCTCACTACGGTTGATGATTTATACAACTGGGCGCGGCTTTCGAGTTTGTGGCCCTTGTTGTTTGGTACGGCTTGCTGTTTTATTGAGTTTGCAGCTTTGATTGGTTCCCGATTTGATTTTGACCGTTTCGGACTAATTCCTCGTTCTAGCCCCCGGCAAGCTGATTTAATTATTACGGCAGGAACGATCACTATGAAGATGGCACCTCAGTTGGTGCGTCTTTATGAACAAATGCCGGAACCCAAGTATGTAATCGCTATGGGAGCTTGTACGATTACTGGTGGGATGTTTAGCGTGGATTCTCCCACAGCAGTGCGTGGAGTTGATAAGCTGATTCCCGTGGACGTGTATTTACCCGGTTGTCCACCGCGTCCAGAAGCAATTATTGACGCGATTATCAAGTTGCGGAAGAAGATAGCTAATGATTCGATGCAAGAGCGGAGTTTGATTAAGCAAACTCACCGCTACTACAGCACGACTCATAATATGAAGCAAGCCGAGCAAATTCTCACTGGTAAATATATGCAGTCAGAAACTCGCTTCACTCCGCCCAAGGAATTGACGGAAGCTATAGGTATGCCGATACCACCTGCGCTGCTAACACAGGGGCAAAAGGAGGAAGCTAGCCGTGGCTGATGAAGAATCCAAACCAGTACCAGTAGAAAAAGAGTCATTGGTACAAGCGGGTAAAGTTTCCCAATGGTTAACAGAAAATGGCTTTGCTCATGAGTTTTTGGCACCCGACCATAATGGGGTAGAAATTATTAAGGTTGAGCCAGATTTTTTGTTGCCAATTTCTACTGCACTGTATGCCTACGGGTTTAATTATCTTCAGTGTCAATGTGGTATTGATACTGGACCTGGACAGGAGTTGGTCAGTATGTATCACTTGATTAAAGTCGGTGATAATAGCGATCGCCCTGAAGAAGTGCGAGTAAAGGTGTTCTTACCACGAGAAAATCCCAGAGTACCTTCAGTTTATTGGATTTGGAAGACCGCAGACTGGCAAGAGCGTGAATCTTACGATTTATTCGGCATTGTCTATGAAGGACACCCGAATCTCAAACGCTTGTTGATGCCAGAAGATTGGGTAGGTTTTCCTTTGCGTAAAGATTACATCTCGCCTGATTTCTACGAGATGCAAGACGCCTACTAGAGTGAATAGCACCTCACACTCTTACCCCCCTCTTTAATTGTGAAGAGGGGGGTGATTTTTTGTTTCGCGCCTTTTTTCTGCACGATAAAAAGTAGGACTTATACCAATTCTTTAAAATCCGGATTCTACTGAATTATTGTCATTATGGGAATAATACTTTTTATAATACCAGCAATGTATCTAGGATTTTCCTTAATATTTTACCTGCAAACAATCATCATTGAAAAATCTTCTGTTGTACAATCTCTTTAACGAAGTTGGCAGATTGTTAAAGGCTATAGAAAAATGATTTTTTTGAAGTTACTGATACTGGGTGGTGCAACAAATCAGATAAATAGGATGACTTGGAGTGATGATGTCTCATATCATTCTTTGGACAGCTATTAAACTTATTTATAGTCCGATGTTTTATGGCATATAATACCACTATGTATAAAATAATTGTGGATTAAAATACAAGAAAAGATAACCAAGCAGTTACAGATAATAGAAAATGTTCATAATTACTTCGTTATGTTGTTGATTAAATTGCACTTAACTTAACCAACTTACAATATCACTAATAATGTTGAGTCAATAACTACCTTCTTTCAAAAACCTTTTAAACTCTCGCACAGCAACACTAGAACCAATCTGCCATCCTCGTTCAACGTACTGCGATATCAGTTTTTTCACATCAACATCAGGAAAATTATAACTCGTTTGACTTTCCTGATACTGTTGCCCATCGAACAGATAGATAAGTAAATTACTCCGGCGATAAATCCAAAGTTCAGTAGGGGCGATCGCTTGATAGTCCTCTGCTTTCGTAGTAGAAGTTAAATCAACCTCAATTGCTAAATCGGGAGGGGGGTCAACTTCAAAGTCAATGCGCTCCTTTGCTAAGATGCGCTCTCGATTTTGAACATAAAAACAGTAATCGGGTTCTGCTCCCTGTTGGTTTACACGCTTGAGAGTAATAGGTGTAAAAGCCTCCCAGTCCTGACCTTGATGTCGCAACATTGCCTTCACCAAGTCTGCTAGTATATCAGTATTTTTGCCATGCCCTGGCAAAGGTGACATAATTCTAATTTCTTGAGTAGCGCTGCTATATCGAATCTTTAGTCCCGCTTTATCCAGCCGACGGGTGAGTAAATCTTCATAATCATCCCAAGTTCTGAAACGCAGGATTAACTCATCCCCTGGAGCAAGTTCAATCGTACTTTGGGTGATGGTGGGTAATGTCATGAAAGTAATCCACCGCATGTTTAAATAATCATAGCAAAAACAAAAGCCTCCTCTAATTATTTAGAGAAGGCTTTATGTTTATTAAATTATAAATCCTGGCATCGAGCTATTTTGGCGTAGGGCTACCCCTAGACTATCGTCGCCGCTGCTGTGTTTCACCTCTGAGTTCGGGATGGGGTCAGTGTGGTTCCACCGCGCAATTAACACCAGGAAAACTTGTGGTTTTGGGGCATGGGGAATTGGGCATTGGGCAAAGATTTTAGTTATCTGTTTCATCAATGCCCGTTGCGATAGAGCCCATTGCCAATTAGCAAAACCCTTCAGACTGCTGTGTGAAGCGAATCAAACCAATTGTCTAGAGGTCAAGCCCTCGGTCTATTAGCACGGCTCGGCTGCATACATTACTGCACTTCCACCTACCGCCTATTAACAAGTGTTCTACTTGTGACCTTACCTACT
>NZ_JBPAOH010000076.1:0-36080 GCF_050875635.1 Tolypothrix sp. VBCCA 56010 | reverse complement strand
ATGCACAAGATAAGAAATTTGAGAGCGTGCGTAAGTCCTATTGATAACCCAAGATAACCCACAACACAGGGTTAATATATTTTTGCCAAAGTGGGATGCTCCCACAGAATTCGCGGTTCCCACCCGTCTGCCAGCATTTTCATCAACAACGGATGAGATTCTTTTCCGAGAAGCAGGGTCAGTTTTGCGGGAAGTTGGCGCTCGATGGTCAGCAGAGCTTCTTTGTCCGCTGATTCAATTGCAATTTCACGCTGCAATTTACTCACCAAGGCTCGTTTTTCCTCTAGGGTCAGTAGTTGTGGATCATCAGCCGCGCCTTTACTTTTAGCTTTACGCTGTTTGCCTTGACGGACACTTTCGGCGTGTCGCTTACGCCACTGGGGATCGTCCCAAAGCTTCTGCATCTTGTCCCGGTGCTGTTTCGACCAAGCCATGTTCAAGGTTTCCTCATTCGTGAGTGGGTTTGTCAATCACAAGCATTCTGGTGTTCACGTTTGTCCGCCGATCTGATTGGAGGAAAGAGCCTGCTGGGTTGTCGAACTCCGTTGCTCCCAGACAACGCAACCAAGAGCGGAAGTGTTGGTATTTTTGCTTTGATCCAAAGGTGTAGGAGTTGCTAACGATGCTCACCAGTCGTCCGCCGGGGACTAGCCACTTGAACGCAAGCTTAACATGGCAAATGTCGTTACCAAGACTGAATGGTGGGTTCATAATGACGCGGTGATATATTGGTTTTGGAGTGGCTTCCATAAAGTCGTCACCAATTAAGTAGAATTTCTGGCGAGTGAGGATTTCTCGCAGGGTAGGCGACACCTCGAAACAATCGGGTTCGATGCCTGCTGCCCTCAGTTCAAGGCAGATCGACCCCGAACCAGCACTCGGTTCCAGCACTTGCATTCCCGGTTCGAGTTCAGCAAGTTGCATCATTCGCTCCAACAGATGCTGCGGTGTGGGAAAGTAATCGGGTATTTTCTGCCACACAGCTTCTCGCTTAAGTTGGCTGATTTCTAATGCTTCAGTTTCCTCAGTACTTTTGGGACGTTCTGCACCCAACTCTTTCAGGGCAGCGATCGCACATTTACACTGTTGGGGTGTGCGAATGCCAGCACTTTTAAGCTTTTTTACCCACTCCTTGTACCAACCGTCCGAGGCGAATACGTCTTCTATATCCTTGTCGCTCCAACTGTCCTTGCTCATGGATGCTAGGACTTCTAGTTGGGTTTTAGCGCTGATTCCTTCCAGGATGCGGGGCAGGTTCCCAAGTTTTGCACGGTTGGCAAGCGCATAAAGCAGGAATTGAATTTGCTCCAGTCTCAAGCCTTCTTGATAGAGCGAATCGGCAATTCGGGCGCGGCGACGAGTGGGGTTAAGTTGAGCGATGGGCGGATGTTTCTTTGCTGCTATTGCCTCGGTCATGCCGTCAGCCAATTCGCGTAGTTTCTGGGCTTTGCGGGGATTGGGGAACAGCAGCGGCTTTGTGTCCTGAGAGCCGTTTTCTACAGAGGGAAGCAAGTCCCAAAGTTCTAGTTGTTGCATAAATGGAAGATAGGAAAAACCTCTCCCTCTCCCAGCCGTGAGGCTGCAACCTTTGTATTAAGATTTATCGCTGCTATGTTCAAAAACGCGATTTTATGCATAACATAAATATGCACTTATTAATTGTGTCGGCGTACAGCGGGGTGGATGTGAAAGGGATTTCTAGCATCCAGTTGTTATAAAATTGGATGAAGAAGTGCAAATGCGATCGCCTCTGGTGACGCTTTTCTTTGAGACGCACTCGCGTTCGCTCATCGCATCTTCAATGCACTCATTATTACAAGTAATTTGCCAGACATAATACAACGATATAGCCGAACATTATTTTTTCTAACACTTGTATCTACCGGACTCCCAATGCAACCGAGCGTCCTCTAAAAGAATTATTATGACAACCAGGTGTAAGTTGCAATCGCTGGTTGTTTAACATTAATTGATGTAGATTATCCCCTTTATCAAAAGATTCGCAGGGTGTAATTTTACCATTGCTTTGTATTATTGCGTTCTGAGTTATTTCTGCGTTGAATTGACACCCACCAACAAAGCCTGCACAAATGATTGAAAAAATCGATAGTTGCAATTTCATATCGTCCTCCATAATTATCACTAACAAAGGATGAAGCGAAATATTAAATTGTGAATATAGCTTGATGGATAATTCAAATCAAAAGCAAATAATCAATGTCATATGCACGTAAATATGTGTGATTATAGTTGCAATAAAAACAAGCAAAAAGCTTATGATCTAATTATTTTGTGTTTTATTTATTACCTTTTTATTTTTGTCTTATAGGACTAGGCTTTCCCTGACACTTTTTATCCTACATCAGCAGTCTGAATTAACAAAATTTTTTGTGCGAATCACAAATAAGTGCTTGTTAAATAAAGGTTTCAAACTGTCGAAGTAAATTGTTATCCTGTAAGAATAGCTCTTATTTCGGTGTTATACCGATTTCATATGAAGATGCATAAAATTAGCCGACGCAGGTGTTCCTGGTTTGTATAGCCGAGCCAGTGCGTTGCGGAGGTTCCCTCCGTTATAGCACCTAGCATCCAGGCTAAAGCGCCTGAACGCGAGTGCGTGCGTTCGGCGCAGGACGTTATGTGCAGCCTCATGTAAAATTGGTGTTAGTGCAAGATTTAAAGCACCAAATGAAATCTCCAGCAAAACCAAGATGGTAGCTGGAGACAAAAAATATAAAAGTTTATACCATTTCACCAAATGTTAACCACATGGTAATCCTTGAAGTGGATTGGTATTAACTAAACGCAAGTGTTTCCATTTTATTCGACTTCTGATGAAGCCAGTCAATTCAAAGTATCATTTTCTGGTGAATTCCTTATTAATTGGCTATCAAAACTTATCGTTAAGACAGTATCTTTAAGTAAGGATTGCAGCACTTGTAAGTAAGCAACTGCATCATCACGACGACGAAATCGTGCAACCACAATTTGTTTTTTATTGGGAAGGGTGCGAATAATACACCAAGGACGCAGTTGCTCAGAATAAATCGTCATAACTTTCTCACAAGTGCTGTAGAATCACTTTTATAATCGGCTTTGAATTGCCTAAATTTAGGCTAAACCAGACACGGCTTCTCAAGACAGGTCAAGATAGTATTGACAATTTAGCATTTTTGTGAATTAGAAAGTTTATTGTGAATTGCTAAGACACAATAAACGTCGCAGGTGTTCGGGAATTTCCTCAAAATGCTCCAAGAGAAAATCCATCAAAGCCAAATGGCGTAAATCATTGTGGGTTGGGTATCGTCGGTTGCGATTTGTTCTAAACCAACTCCTAACGGTAGAATCAGAACGGAAGCATATTAAGGCAATTTGCTCATAACTTACACCCCATTTCGCATAAAACTGTGTTGGTGTCATGCTAAATTCCCAATTGCTATAGAGTTGAATTAGCCGTAATTCTCGCATTTGCAATGAATGAGGTTTAGACATGATAGGTAAAGTTAAAAGGTGAAATTAATTTTGCTGTAGAGACGCTTGGGTATCGCGTCTCTACAAAATCAATGTGAATCTAAATGTGTTACCTCAATAATTTGTTTTTCCTCCACATAACGCCAATAAAATCGTTTCGCCATTGATGCAGAAGAACTCCAAATCTCGCCATCTTTGCAGTGATATCGATGGGTTCTCAAACTGCGGTAAACTGGACCATGATTAGCCAAACATTCAAATGATTTGTCGTATTGCTTGCGGTCTTTCCGGGATAATGTATTAAGTTGTTTTTCAGCTTTTGGACTAAAAATCAAATGGAACTTGAGAGAGTGAAACTGCATTCAATAGTTCCCACATATCCAAATTCAACCGAAAGCGCAGCAGATATTTGCACAAAGGAGGTGCGCGTGCTTTTTTACAAGCATTCATTTTGGTATTTTTAATCTGGTAATTGTTGTGTCTAAATTTCAGACGCGATATATCGTATCTCTACAACACTATTCAAACGATAAACGCTGCGTCGTCTACTGTAAATTGCGGTTGCGTTCCTACTACAGCAACTTTACAACGATGATGTGCAGACATAGGATAAAATCGGATTTGGTCTTCTCGTTTATTGACGAGTCTAACGAGGTATTTTGATACAGTTTCGTACTGTTTTTCATCCAAAATGCACTCGAAGACAGATTTTTGTACGCGCAAACCGTAAGCTTCGAGAAGTTTTGACACTTTATTACGACGGGTGTCGCTAACGATGTCATAGCAAACTAAGTAAAACATGGTTATTTCACCAAAGTTAACGGTGCTTTCTGCGATTCACCGACATTGGCAAAATTAAAATGTGCAGGATTATGTTTGAATGCGAGGGGACGATAATATTCGACATCACCCAGGAGACACGCAAGGTATTCACGCACTTGTAAGTCCATACATTGACGGTAACTTACTTCCCCAGCGTAAGGATGCAGTACAAAAGTTTGCAATTTCCCTTCCCAGTGTTGCAGGAAACTTTGGAGAACGGTACGCGACTTTTTCCCGTTACCATTACCATTAGAATTTGGCAGATTGCGAGCAAAGTTGAACACGAGATCATCAACAATAGGTGCGCGAAATTCTGCCATGAAATCCCATACTAACGGGAGTTCGTATGTGTTAGGGTGGAAAATCGCGTAGTCGGGGTGGAGTCCTGCGGTGTGAAGAAGAGTGTATATATATTGATGTAAGAGTAGATTCCCCAAGTTTTGCAATTTTGCAATTTGCTTTGCAGTTGTATGGGAACAGGGATTGTAAAAGCTGAGTAGGTATGAGATAGCACGGTGGTAAATGTTATCAGCTTCTTGGTTATATTCTTGCAGTTGGTTGAGGGATGTTGCTATGGGTAAATTATCCATTAGCAGCGTTAGATAATTTAATGCACGCTGGGTGATGGGGTTTGCATAATTGCGAGTCCAGCTTTGCAGAAAGTTGTGTTGATTATGCAATTTTGCCCAAATCATGCTTTCTGCTGTAGCGCGGTTAAATTCGATATCGCGCTTGTGTCGGCGTTGGTGAATGAGATATTTTGGTTGTAGTTGTGATGTGTTTTCTAGCCTTCCTAAGTATTCACCGTTTTGGGTTAAATATAAGACGGGAATTTGATGTGAATGGACGATTTGAATGACTTGCTGTGTCAGATGTATGTTACTAAAGAAGATGATTTGACTGAGGTTGCGAATGGGGATACAGATACGTTGTTTTTGTTGATGAAACACCTTTAAATAATGGTGTTGGATTTTGAGCAATGCATCATGTTCAGTGATGTAAATGGTAGACATAGGTTGAATTAAGTAGAAGGTGAAGAGTAGAAAATAAAAAGATAAAGGCTTTCTTGTTTTTGCCTTTTTACTTTTTACTTTTTACTTAATTCCATCTTCTCAGATGACTATATGAGTTCGTATATGAGTACAAGATTGGTATATATGAGTTTGTATATGAGTTATATGACTTTCGATTAGATAATAAAAAATCGGAGTTATAGCGTTTCTCGGTCTAATGAGGTACATGCGTAGGGGCACGGCAGTGCCGTGCCCCTACAACCTGCTATATAATTTTGTGCCTCACCTGAATGGGAATCGCTTTTATATCCTCCGATTTGGTTGGTTATTTAAAATATTTAGATTAATTCCTTAGTTTCCATTTTTATTCGACTTCAAAGAAGCCAAAGAATCAAACGGGGCAGAATTTTGCTTCTACCAAGTTCTAGTTTCCATTTTTATTCGACTTCAAAGAAGCCAAAGCATCGACTGGCAATTCATTGGCATCGTCGCCACCATGGTTTCCATTTTTATTCGACTTCAAAGAAGCCAAAGTTCTAATTCTAGCTGCCGGTGCAGCCAGAAGATAAGTGTTTCCATTTTTATTCGACTTCAAAGAAGCCAAAGTCAATCAGAATAAGGAGAAGGAAAAGATTGTTTTGTTTCCATTTTTATTCGACTTCAAAGAAGCCAAAGTCAAAACTGTGTTGACGTCAAAAATACTTCCACATGTTTGCATTTTTATTCGACTTCAAAGAAGCCAAAGCAAGATCTGAGAAAATTGCAAGATGGGCTGAGAAAGTGTTTCCATTTTTATTCGACTTCAAAGAAGCCAAAGATTTAAACTTACGATACTAGCAAGTAAGATCTTATACTGTTTCCATTTTTATTCGACTTCAAAGAAGCCAAAGGGTGTTCGCAAACCTACCTGTTTCTGCGCGGACGAGTTTCCATTTTTATTCGACTTCAAAGAAGCCAAAGTTTGGTTTAGGTGGCGGTATTGGTGATGTTCAAGGAGTTTCCATTTTTATTCGACTTCAAAGAAGCCAAAGAGTATTTTACATTGGTTTAGATGAGATAGGAAAAATGTTTCCATTTTTATTCGACTTCAAAGAAGCCAAAGTTATTAATGATGTCAGAGAAGAAGAAATAATGTCAGGTTTCCATTTTTATTCGACTTCAAAGAAGCCAAAGTTTCCCTAATCGAGCGCCACTTGCAAGGTACGAATCAAGTTTCCATTTTTATTCGACTTCAAAGAAGCCAAAGAGATAAGTTAGTTGCAGATGAGTTTCTCGTTGAAGGTTTCCATTTTTATTCGACTTCAAAGAAGCCAAAGACTTCCCTCTAAACTACGGATCAGCCGAACATGATTGTGTTTCCATTTTTATTCGACTTCAAAGAAGCCAAAGACATTGAGTTTTTCTTAGTAAGAACCAATGTTGTAGCTAAATTGTTTCCATTTTTATTCGACTTCAAAGAAGCCAAAGAACAAATTAAAAGAGATTTCTTCACTAAAAATGGAAAAGTTTCCATTTTTATTCGACTTCAAAGAAGCCAAAGAACAAGTTAAAAAAATCAGGATGTATTGTTCAACAACAAGGTTTCCATTTTTATTCGACTTCAAAGAAGCCAAAGCTTCTTTGGGAAACATTATATTTTTCCCTTGGTACAGTTTCCATTTTTATTCGACTTCAAAGAAGCCAAAGCATTTACGCGCAAGCGTATGGCGTCCGCGTCTCGTTTCCATTTTTATTCGACTTCAAAGAAGCCAAAGTCGTGCTAATGAACCGGTTATCGACCCTGCTTCCGGGTTTCCATTTTTATTCGACTTCAAAGAAGCCAAAGTAACCTATTGGCATCGTTTATGGCAAACTCCCCCAAGTGTTTCCATTTTTATTCGACTTCAAAGAAGCCAAAGATCAAGTTCAAGCTCATGAATTTGCACAGTCGTGACAGGTTTCCATTTTTATTCGACTTCAAAGAAGCCAAAGTTCTGCTGCAGTTGTTATTCCTGGAGTTGCCAATGGGTTTCCATTTTTATTCGACTTCAAAGAAGCCAAAGGTAAAAACCTCACGACTTCTATAGATAGTGCAATTGTTTCCATTTTTATTCGACTTCAAAGAAGCCAAAGCTAATAATTACTTCAAATTAATTAGATGGGGAAATAAGTTTCCATTTTTATTCGACTTCAAAGAAGCCAAAGAAAAGACGAGTGCGATCTCGACCAAAAACAGTTAAAGTTTCCATTTTTATTCGACTTCAAAGAAGCCAAAGCTGAATGGAAAAACTGGGAGAAGGATGGAGCCAGTTTCCATTTTTATTCGACTTCAAAGAAGCCAAAGCACAAGATTTCCTTTAACACCAACAATGAAAGTTTATGGTTTCCATTTTTATTCGACTTCAAAGAAGCCAAAGGCTACCGCTTGAAAGCCTTGCCCTGAAGTAATCCTACAGCACTTTTTTGTGGGATGCAAATTTTGACCAAAATAACTGCAAATTACTCTCAATAAGTACCTCAACTCAACACCTGAACCCCTTGCCTAGAGAGCGAATTGTGGGATAGAACGAGATAATCAGGGTTTCAGCCGTTGTGTCTATCCCACAAATGGTATACTACATTACAGTTTCCAAGTCATCGGACGATAAATCTCCACCTCACCCATCAAACAAGAAATATATTCCCGCACCTGTAACTCAATACAACGACGATACGCTACCTTATAACCGGTGTGGGGATGCGTCGTCTCAGTTTGTAACTTCTCCTCCCAGTGCTTGAGATACTTCTTCAAGGCACTTGCCTGTAAATATACACCTCCACGCTCATCAGGGGGAGTAAAATCTTCAGGAGTGAGAATCTTCTTATTTACAATGTAAGTAACAAACGAATCGACAACTTGAGCGCGAAACTCCTCCATCAAGTCAGATACTAACGCTGGATGATTATCGCGAGGAACGTGTAAATTCCCAAAGTGCGTATGCAGTCCAACTGTCTGAATAAACGAAAATACTTGCTGACTTAATAAAGTATAACCCAAACTCATTAAACTGTTAATTGGGTCAGTCGGCGGGCGCTTGGTGCGCTTATCAAAAGCAAAGAAACCTGTAAACAAAGAACCTAAAGCTTGAAAATATACGGTAGCTGCTTTGCCTTCATACCCACGCAGCGCATCCATACTTTCTGCTTGGGGTAAACTATCAATTAAAGTCTGAATTAAATCTATTGCTTGGGTAGCAATTTCTGTTTCGCGACGACGATTTAACCGCATTAGTAATATGCGTGAATTGTGTAACTTTGCCGTAACAATTGCTTCGGCTTGTTGGCGAACAAACAGAGGATTTTCACAGCATTTCACCTGTCGCATTAAATACTCCACTTTAGCATCTCCTTGTACTTCCGTGCGTCCAAAATATCTTCCTTTTTGAGAAAGATACATGATTGGGATTCTTCGCCGCAACGCCATACTGACTGCACCATGCGATACATTACAACAACCAAACATAACTATATTACTCACCCGCGTTACGGGAATTTTTATCTTGAGTTCACTTTGGTAAAACACTTGAAATTGCTGATTTTTTACACTCAAATAAGCGCCTTGGTCGGTAACGTATAATGTAGACATAAAATCCTGCCAATAATGTGAAATTGCTGCTCTGGGAAAGTTGATAGGTTTATCGATACTGCAAGCTTTGGGAGGACGAGAAACAAGTTTCGCTGGTTTGGGAGAAGTGCGAAAATAAGGTGTACCCGAATCGTTAATTACCCATTCCCCCTCGCGTACAGGTTCCGGTGGTGGTGGTGCGTAAACTTTACCGTTTGTAAAGCGATAACCGAGAAAGGTGAATTCGTCGTCGGGACTAAAAATCTCTGTTTTGTCAGGTTGGAGAGTTAAATAAACTTCTTTCAACCAAGTAGTAATTTTGTCGAGGATACGGTTTGCATCCGAAAAAGTGCTACAAGCAATGACAAAATCATCTCCATACCGCACTAAATTTATGCCGTAACTGAGGCATTTTCTATCAAAATCGCTCAGGTATAAATTAGCTAAAGCACCTGATAACACACCTCCTTGTAATACTCCCTTACCTCGGTTTAAGTATTGTCCAGTAATAATTATTCCCGCTTCCAACTGCTGCTTGAGCAACTGCAATACAATTGGTTGAAGCTGCAATTCTTCCAACATCGTTAACAGTAAAGCCCAAGAAAGATTGTCAAAAAAATCGGCGATATCTGCTTTGATAATCCATTTGGGTTGATACTGATAATAGGAAAATAAATGTTGTACTGCTTGGTGAATATTCCGTCCCGGACGGTATGCGTAGCTACATTCAAGGAAAGTATCCTCTAAGGGAAAATATAATTCCTCAAGTAATAAACGCTGGACGATTCTATCCCGGACGGTTGGGATACCAAGTAATCGCTTACCACCGTTTTTTTTGGGTACATAAAATCCTTTTGCGGGACTGGCTGTGTAAAGTTGGTGGTGAGTTTGGTATGCAATATTGCGTAATTGCTCGGTTGCTATTGACTCGAATAAATCAATAGAAATACCATCAACACCCGCACTTTTACTTCCCGCACGGACTTGCAGCCATGCGAATTGGAATTGTTCAATGGAAAAGTACATTGGAAGTAAAAAGGTAAAAGAAAGAGTGGGGAAGAAGTAAAAAGGTAAAAGTGGCAGTAAGTTGAGAAAAATTGCTTATTTTGAGATGGAGTAAGTCAAAATAAGCTTTTTTTTCCTTTTAACTTTTACTCTTTAATTTGATTGTTGCAGGTGGGTATATGAGTATGTATATGAGTTATTGACTGAGGTATATAACTTTGTATATGACTTGTGAAAATTTGTGGTGTTCAGATTCCCAACTTATTGAATAAGTCGGGGACTAATACCAATTCTTGATGATGTTGAGCTTTATTCGGCTTGCGCCAAGCGCACGCTTTAGCCTGGGGCTACAAGAACGAAGCCTGCCTACGCGGGCACTCTTAGGCTCATTCTGATAGAGAATTGGTATAAGTTTTAACAACCTATTTAGATAGAGGATGCGGATAAATAGTGTGGCTTCCCCTAGCTAATAAATGACAATATACTGATATTAATTGTTTTGACTTTTAACTTGTTATGAAGCGATCGCTTGTCGCATCATTGGAGGGCATCAAACGTGCTAGAGTTGCTCTAAAGCGCCAAAAGCTAACTCAAAAGGCTTTGGCTTACGAGTTTGCGATCGCATCCTGGGCTACCGTCAGTAAGTTCTTTAACGGTAAACCCATTGACCGCAATCTATTTTTAGAGATTTGTGAAAGACTAGATTTAGACTGGCAAGATATCGCTGCACCATTTCTTGTTGATGAGGAGGAGAGTAGGGGAGAAGAAGAGATATCACCCGAACTTGCAGCGATACAACGTAATTCTCAAGATACCAGAACAGCGCTTGACCCATACATCTTACCCCGGATTCGCCGCGAAGCTTTATTAGAAAAATGCATGACGGTAATTCGACGTGGTGTGGAAGGACAACGCCGCGTTATTCCGATTTTGGGTGCTGCTGGTTACGGAAAAAGCACGCTGCTGGGCAGTATTTACGATGAGTTGGAATCGGAATTTACTTCATCTAATAAAGGTTGGGTAGCACTTGCACGTTGTAACGACTTTATTGAGTCATTAGAAAATTTTCCTCTGGAAGTTGGTGAGAAAGTTAGCGGAAGCAAAAAATCTATCGTCGAAATTGCCACTTTACTAACTGAAATTCACGGTCGCGGTGTACTCTTAATTGATACCCTAGATTTAGTACTGGAATCAAAGCTAGTACCAGTGCTGCGACGATTGTTTTTTCAATTGTTAGAAGTTGGTGTGACAATTGTTTTTACTTGTCGCGACCACGATTACCAAGATTTTTTTACACCTTATCCGGAAAGTTTTGCAGGTTTTTTCGAGAGTATTGAACGGCATTTTGTTAACAAGTTTGATACTAACGAAGTCCGTGCAGCTACTACTGCTTTCGTGCAAAGTTTGGGGATAGATAGTCCGGAGGGTGGGGAAGATTTTGCAGCAAAAATCATTAATTTGTCTGCTAATAGTCAGTCGCTGGCAGAAATCACCCACAATCCTTTACTTTTAGCGCTGTTGTGCGACTTATTTGCTAAAGATGAAAATGTCCCGGAAGATTTAACTGTTAGCCAACTCTACGAAAAA
Source organism: Tolypothrix sp. VBCCA 56010 (assembly GCF_050875635.1). Taxonomy (NCBI): domain Bacteria; kingdom Bacillati; phylum Cyanobacteriota; class Cyanophyceae; order Nostocales; family Tolypothrichaceae; genus Tolypothrix; species Tolypothrix sp. VBCCA 56010. Next base: position 24,599 of record NZ_JBPAOH010000076.1, on the reverse strand, counting down.
TTTTGGCATTTTCGCATCGCCCAAGGTCGCAAACATCACACCGATGCACGACGAATAGGAATGGCAAAGCGCAATTTATGCTTCAAATTAGCGCAGATAATGTATAATAATAGCGGTGAACGTCTGCGCGATTTTGTTTTTGAAAGTCAGTTGGAACTTGACGAAACCCAATTTCAAGCATACTCCGAACTGAAAAGCGATGGAGTTTTGGCAGATATAGGTGGAGAACGAATTGGATTCTTCCACCAAACGTTTTTAGAGTATGCGATCGCACGTTGGATAGATTCTACCCCAAAAGGTGAAGCAGCAAAGAATGAGTTATTGCAGTTATTAAGTACATCTGAAAATCCCTACGCCAAACATTATATTTGGTCAGTACTGCGACAATTATTGAATCTGGTTAATCTAGAAGAATTTTATCACCTTGCGAATAACTTCGATCAAAAAGCTATTTTACCCTTTCGGACAATTGCTTTAGCGTCTGTCTCCCATCAAGCAGCAGAAGCATCGCAGATTTTACATCAAATTTTACCTATAGCTTGGGAATTAGGTGATTCTTACCAGGATACTTTATTAATTGCGAGTAAGTCTGCAACTAACCGTCATATAGAAAATGCTTGGATTGTGATTTTAGAATTACTAACAAAATGCAGTCTAAGATTAACTAACCAAGCTGCATTAACTGCGGGAGAAATGCTTTCTCGCTTCAAAGTTAACCCAGGAGAAAAAATTGATCAAGCTTTAAAAGCGATTGAACAACGTCCTTCCGTTAAATCTAAAGACGGAGTGGAACTTCATAGTTCTATTTTTGCACAATTGATTAGCAGTTATGCTCAAGTTCCCAAAACGTTTGGAGGTGGGATTGATGCTGATGTTTGTCAAGCCTTGCGAAAACAATATTTTAATTTAAGTAGTAAAACTCGTTCGCAAGTAGTTCAACTACATTCCCATCCAACTGTTCCATTTATCATACAGCGGGAATTTATTTTACACATTATCAGCCAACCAGTACGCGAATTACACAAAGAAAGAGATAACGCAATTATATTTTTTCACCAGGTATTACCCAATTTAATTACATCAGGAGACTCGGTTTTTGGGAATAGTTGGTTGTCAGCAATACATACACATTTACAAGCAGATTGGGGAGGTATTATTGCTACAGTTATAGGAGAACAAGCTGTAGGTGATACAGAGTTATTACAAATCTTAATTACTAAACTTCTGCAAATAACAGTGACTAATGAAGATAAACAATATTTGCATTCTTATCAGGTTGTCGTACTGCAAGCAATAAAAAGTGGAGGTGCAAACGAAGTTATCAGGCTATTACTTAGTTTTTCAATTATAGATATTCCTGCTAACCGTTATCCTAGCTTATTTCAATTAGTCAGTGAACTAGCTAAAAGCAAAGACGAATTAAACGATGAAGCATATGATAAACTAGCACAATGGATTCTACCAATAACAGATTTAAATCTCAAATTATCGATTGGAATGTTAAATGTTATATCAATTAATTCTGCAACTACAGAAGAATTATTTTGGCAAATATTAGAAAATAAAGTATTGTGTCTTAATCAATCAGAAATTAATAAATATATCAAAAATATTAACTATATTCCTCCACAGTTAGAGAGATATTTAGAAAATACATCAAATCATCCCGAATCACGACTTGCATTAATTAAACTCTATCGCCAAAATTTGGAGGATACTAACAGTCAAGAGGCATTACTCAAATTACTGCAATTATGTTGTGATAAAGTTCGCGATGTTGCACTTGCAGCAATCCAAACTGTTTTAGACTCAAGTCACAACGGTAACTACATACAGTTTGCAGACTTACTTCCAGTTATCAGTCATAGTAAGTTTATGGGTGTACGTCAGAAAACGATGTTTATTTTAAAATATAACATTGATGCAGGCTGGATGCTCTCTGAAGTAGAGTTTCTCACACTTTATCAATCTCTAGAAAGCGAAAATGCAATCGAAATAATCCAACCTTGGTGGCAAATTATCGGTTTATGGGTAGATTATCAGAGATATATTCCCTTAAACGTGGCTAAATCGGTATTTACTTTAATTAAACGTTTTATTAACGAACGCAAAGAAGTTTATTTAGAAGGTGCGATCGCCAATATTTCTTTTAGCATTCTCAAATACTTTGTTAATATAGAAGATGCAAATTTATATACTGATTTATGTGACTGTACGCGCCAACTTATAATTACATCAAGCTTGACCAAAACTGTCAATTATGTTAATATAATTGCCCTCTTAGCAAGATTGGGAAGAGTAAACCAAGAATTTTTCACTCCAATTATACAAGAAGATTTAGTGAAAAAAGATATGATTATACCATTGATAAATCAACGGATTATAGTTGCAGGAATAGTGCAATGTCAAGGTAAAAACTCGCCGCTATTAGATGAAATGTTGAATGATGAGCGCTTTTCAGAGGACGTTAAAAATCATATTCTCAGAGAACGGGAAGTTTAATCAAGTAAAAAGCGCAAAGACGCAAAGAAGAAGATGAAAAGAAGGACTTTTACAAGAGGTCTATTGTATTTCTCATTCCGGAAATATGCAACGCCCTTTTTTCTTTTGCTTTTAAGTTGTTAAAACTTACGCAAGTGTCATATTTTTTTCGTTTAGGCTGTCAAGAGTCAAAAGTCACGCATTCCAAAAAATCTTGATTTTTCAACGCTAGTCGCTCATGGGGGAGACCCCCAAGACCGCGCTAGCTCCCCTTGACCCTTGACTGTTGACTCTTGTACCAGAGGCAGGGGTGTGCCAGTTGCGTAAGTCCTGGTTGTTACTGCAATCCATCATCAACTAGCTGTTTAATTACCCATTCCCTGACAGTAGAGTAGATATAATATTGTGCATCTTCACCTAAAAAATTGTTACGATAAACCGTTTTTAAGTCTACCAAGTTATTTTTCATAATTGCAGCCATCACATCCAAAATATCATCAGGTAAACAAGCTTTCGATTCATGAGGTTTTGGAATATGACTTACCTGTAGTTCCTGCATTAACTGTTTAGAAAAACCTTTAGCACTGTGAATTAGCTCATTTCGCTTGTCAGACCAATAGTCTAACTGCTTTAATGCATTACATAGAGAATTCCAAGCTTGCAAATCATTAGCATTGTTACGAACTTGAGTTAATGCTTCTGCAAAATTACGCTTGCTATAACGACTAGTTAAACGATATTTATATGTAGATGATTTTTCCCAATATTTAAAACTTGGATTACCTTTTCTTTCCAAATCTGCAAAAATATTCCAAACTTCTTTGTTTGTTGTTTTTAGTCTGGGAACATCAATATCAAACTTGTCTTTAAATAAATAATGTGATGTACCCACCCATTTAAGAATTAACTCTCGTAAAACTTCTTCGTATAAAGAAGAAATATGTGATAAAAAACTAGCAATTTCGTTAAGTTTCCAGTAAATTCGATTTTGCGTATACAAATTAAGTAAGCGATATTGAGAGTATTTGTATTCTTCCGCAATAGTATCGAGTTTTTGGAATAATTGTGGAAAACTATCTTGATTCAACTCTAAGTGAAGTTTTGCAGTTTTTATCCCTGTCTGTGCAATATTTTTTGCAGTTTGAAAATCTAAATTTAAGCTACCACGAGCAAAATCTAAAGCAGTAATTACAAACTTACTTATATTGCTACTTTTCTCTATTTGTTTTTTATCAATTATTCCTTGATTAATCAAATATTCCAGATAATCTTGCCAATTTTGGAGAATTTGAATTGCACCATCAAAATCCCAACGTTCTAGCAACAGTCTGACTGTCTGATATTTCTGAGTACGCATATATCGCCAATAAGACTCTAACTCACAGTTAGAGGGTAATCCTGCAAATACATTAGGAATCGCAAGTTTTGGATTAACAAACAGCAATCGCTTCACAGCAGAAACCGAAATACCCTGAAGTTGTAGCGCAGTTTTCATTTGATTTGTTCCTCCTTTGACGCTAATTAACATCAGTTCTTCCTCTAGTTGCGTGCGAGGATTAGATTGTGAATCTAGCGTCATTTTCGGCTTGATTCGTTCGTAAACAGCTTTGGGATTACGCAGCATTTCTCCAGGGTCATCTTCTAATTCTTTGGTAGAAAATTTCAGTTTACTTCCCTCGCGTTTAATCAATTCAACACAGATGGAATCACCCAGTTTAAAAATATTTCTAACTTGATCGGGATTTATAAGTTCATGGGAAATATTAGAGATATGAATAAAACCTCTTTTTCCACTATGAATTTCAACGAAAATACCTTGATTTAGTTTGTCAAAGTCTACAATTTTACCTAATAATGTATCACCCAGTTGAGGATGTTTTTGCTGTTGCTGTGATTGCTCCTCTTCTCTGCGAAGTCTGTTAAAGAAGTTGAAATAAACTTTGAACAATAAATCAGCATCATTTAAAGGTATATTTTCATCAATAGGTTCAGAAATTAAAGTAAAATTTGGTAATTTTTGTTGAAACCATGATTTTAAAATTTCATACAGATGTACTGTATCTTTGTCACGCACCTCGGGCCTTATCTGTTCAATTGTTTGATTAGTAACAAATATATATGCTTGGTTAATTCCCATACTGATTGCTTGTTCTACTACTCCCCAAATGCGAGGTGGAAATATCCGGGGATGCCAATATTCAGAATTATTTTTGTAAAATTCTAGTAATTTTTCTGTAAGTTCTCGGCTACTCGGTTGCACTTCTGGAGAAAAACCTAATTCTGCATATAATCCACTTTCTCGAAAATAATGATGGGGTTTTTCCCACATGCTTAGTTCTTTAGATGTTAATCCAGATTTATCTTGATTGGGTTCATTAAGTGGATCGATAGGTAGATAATATTGTTTGCCATTAACTTCAACTTTAATTGCTAAGTCTGATGTGCCAATGTTAGCAATTAAGATTCCCATATTATTTTTCCTATTTCTAAGTTGATTTAAATAAGCTTGAGAGAGAAACCAAGTTATATTTATCCTACAAGCATTTAATTTGCAGGTCGATATTTTGCTGCGAACGACGAAACATCGACCCTACATAATGCTTACATTGGTTTAAGTTTGAGGAGTAACCCAAATTTCTTGATATTCTGTAATAGGAAGTTCTGGTTTGGTTAGCAACTGAAAATATCGTTCGCGAAGACGGTTAGTTACTCCAAAGATAGTAACGACATCAAAACGATCGCCAACACGAGCAATCCAAATAGGCGATCGCTCATTCATAGAACCACACAATTGGCGATCGTAACCATTTCCTTCCCTTGTTGCTTCCCGATGCAATAACGCTAAAGCTGGAGGTTTCTTGTTTTCCATGTTTCCTTTAACACAGATAATCCGGCAATTACTGTCAATCGCTTCTGCCCAATTACCGCTCTTAGCAGCTTCTTTCGGGTTCTGTGGGTCACAAGACAGCCCAGTAAATAATGATAAATTTGTATAGAAAGTATCTAAACGAATGCAGAAAACCTTTTGCAAAGTTTCAAGCTGAGGTGGACACTCCCAGTATTTCTCGTTGCTTATTAACTTAACACTCGACCCACGCCACCAAGGTGCAAATTTTCTATCCTGTCGAGAATAACACGGTCTTCTGGCTCCCTGACCCACACCCCCAAGATAAAACATCAGCCAAGTCAAACTTCCTAAAAGGTTCTTTAAGGCTGTGCGCTGGTCTTTGGGCAATTGTTTCATGAGGTGCGACTGGCGTAAAATTAAATTTCCAGTCGCTAACCCAAAATCTTCTTGATTATTTTTAGCATTATCGCGTATCACCTTACCATCGGGAATTTCTAGTTGAAACATTCCCATCTTGGCTTGCGGTTCAATACCACCAAAGATTGTTAACTCGCGATCGCGCACTATATCTGCATCCAACACTCCCAACGCTAATGTTCTAAACCAATAACGCAACATCGAGCGAAAAGCTGGTGGACGGACTTCTGGTTGAGCAATTCCCGGTGATTTCCACTCAGGTTTATTTGTTCCTCTTTGCTCAGGTTTCTCTTTTTTTCTTTCCCAAGCATTAAAGTTCTGTCTACCATGAATCATCTGTCCCCGCAGTTGAAATCCAACTTCCAAAATCACTTTCTCTTTTTCCGGTTGGTATTGTTGAGTCTGTGGTTCAGCTTTTTCTAAGACCTTTTCTAACACACCATATCCACTATTAACCCTTGACCCGATTCCCTGAGCAAGTCCATTAATAAGCCATCTTTGCACCAAGTCCAGCATTTTAATATTTTTTTGGGATTGCTGAGTTGACGTATCAACTGTTGTTTCTACCTTTGCGTCTACGCGTCTTTGCGTGAGGAATTCATAACGCAAACCAATCACAAATGTTGGCTTACGCAGAGATAGAAAAATGTTAGGGTTAGTCTTGTACTGGGGAGTGCCATTTTTATCCCATGTCCAAATCGAATTTGCCATATCCGGTACTAACCCTTCGCTTTCGTCCTTTCCTTTTGTTTCTGCAAACGGTAATGGATAAGCATCAAGAAAAACCACCTGTCCCATGTAAGCAGTTGGTTCCAAATCACCAAAAATTTGTCTAATACAAGTAGCGGGTTCTAAATCGCCGAAAATTTCTTCAATTTTTTCCGGTTTAGCCTTCAAATCGCGTTCAGCCATTTCCCGTGCTATCCCTTTTAAAGTTGTGCTAGGTATATATGGCATACCCAAAGCATCAAAAGCTGGTAGTAACATTGACTCTGGTCCCTTCATCCCACCAACACGAATTCGCCAAGTTGCTTTGGCTTGAAAGCAAACATTTGCTAGTGTTTGCGTGCGTTGGGTCAGTTTTTTCAGGCGATCGCTATAATCGTTGTTACTAAGTAACTTATCCAGCAATTGTAATACTTCACCGTTGTTGACGAGATTAATCTGTTGATTGTCATTAGAATTTTCTCGTCTAATTCTCATCCAACGCAGATATTCAACAAAACTAGCCTCTTCTGTAGGATTGGGAGAGCGATGTAAAGGGTGATCTAACCAAGGATTAGTTGGAATAGGATTTTGGTTTGGTATATTGTTGACCATGCTGGTTTTTCCTAATGTGTATTAGACATCTCCATAAATTAAATATGCGTAGCCTGAAACTTTTGTAGAGACGCGATCGGTCGCGTCTCTACATTCATTATCAAAGATGTGTATTTGTAATTAAATTGGTTTGGTTTCTTGTTCCATTCGACTGTTTAGGATATAACGCTTCCGCCCAAAATGAGAATTCCCGCGCTACCTGCAACGCAAATCCTGTTAATCCTAAATATTCTGAAGCACTCATTTTCGTAAGTTTCTCAATTTTGGAACTTCCAACTGAGGGTTTATTCAGACTATTCGGTTTATTCGGTTTATTAGGTTGATTGAGATTATTCGGTTTAACTTCGGGATTACTAGGTTTAACTTCTGAAAAGGCTAATTCTTCCAATGTCTCGAAAAAACACTTAACGACAGCTTGTTTTTGAGGTTCGTTACTCAAAGCTGGTTCTTCACCCGCAAGTCGCAGTAACCCCCAAGTAGCGACATAAGTATAAAGTTCTACAGCTTGACTTTTCTGTTTATCGTGTTCTTCTTTCTTAGAAGTTTTATCTTTGACTTTTTGTAGATTTTGATAAACAGCTACAGAAATTTTTCGCGGATCGTAAGTCAACATCTATTTTTCTCCTTGCTAATGTTGGAAAAGATTACGCTTTTCTTCTTCCTTTTACCTTTTAACTTTTAATTATGTCTACCTCCTTACACTTTTCTTTTTTCTTTTACCTTTTAACTTTTAACTTTTAACTTTAATTCTGATGTCCACAGTTCAACTAACCCTCGTCCCAAGCTTTCCTGTCCGCCAAACTGCCAAATATTTTGGCTACTGAGTATAGTTTGTAAATCACTACAAGCCACATTCGCTGTACCATTAGCAGAAGTTGTACTTCCCCAAGGGAAAAACATCAAAGTTTCTGGCGGTATAGCTTCGTCGTAGCGGAAGCCTGCATTATCTGCCAAAACTTTACCTTCACCCAAGTTTACCCGTACTTGTCGCCATAAACACGTTTGAATTAACACTTGGCAATCTTCATCTGAGAGAATGAGAGCTTTATCGATAGTGTCTGCAACTAAGTTTCCTTTAGGAATGTAATCTTTCCAGTTAGACCACTCTGTTAATTCTGATGATTGAAAAATCGCATCTTTAAGGTATAGTTTGACTTTACCTTTACTAAAGCTATTAACTGAAGGTGGAGATAAGGGTTTGGCTAGTGACTGATTGTACAACCTGAGCCAGCGCCGCAGTAAAAAGGGTGAACTAATCCACACAATACCATGACTTAAGGAAGGAACAGGAAACCAGAGAATCGCCGCATCACCTATCCAAAGGGCACCTTGGGTTAAATTACTATCACCGTTTTTTTGTACATCTTCGATTGTATTACCCCACAATCTTTTTTGTTGATTGTTTTCTTTGCTGTCTGGGGTACTAGCTCGCAATCTACCGCGAATTCCGCTTGCAGACAAGTGAGGTAAATCAGAATGAGATTCCCGCGCAATACCTACTAAGTTTCCTTCTTGACTTGTACCTCCTGTGTGTAATGGTGACAGCAGGTACATATAAGATAAATGTGTATTCATATTCATTTACTCCACAGTAATGTTCCGTAGTTTAAACTTTGTAGCGTTTGCAACCATTTACCACCCTCAACAGGTAAAACGCTGGTAATATCGTTAGTAGACTGTTGAAACCGATACACTGTGCCTGGTGGGATAAATGCCCGTTGCGGTAACATTGGTGTCTTGGAAAAAACTGATTTCCCACCCCAAAGTAAGGGACGATCGCAAACGCAACCAGCAAGAAGCGATCGCCAACTGTCCGGAAAAACACCGTAAACTAAAGCTTCAGATTTTACCTGCGCTAGTCCGGGGGTAAGGAGGTAGGCTTTTTTCCTTTCCGGGGATGGTTTCATAAAGTTTTGCATCTCGTCCCAACCTGGGAGGCTATCGAGGGGATAAACTAAAGCGCGGTGTCCTTCACCACCCAAACGGACGGTGGTTTTTTCTAAAGTTGTGTTGATTCCCGCTACGAGTTTCCAGTGTTTGTGCAAGCGGACTGCAACTTCAGTAAAGTAACCGTCTTCGGATTTCACCTGACGAGTTCCCGACTGAATTTGAATATGCGGTAATACTTGCATACTCCAGGGATCTTCATGAAAATCCTCTGGATCGGTTAAACTTTCTCCTTGGAGATAGCGAATTAAAGCAGAAGCTTTTATCCAAGGTTCCGGACGACCACTAATAAATTCCTGTTTACCGCGAGTATTTATGTTATTACTAATTTCCTCTGTCTCGGAAGCTTCCGGAGGAATCATTGGTGATAACCCATTTTCAGGAAAGTAATCTGGGTCAAATCCTAGTGATTTCCATCCTGGATTATCTATGTTTAAAGGTTGCAAACAAACAAGTCTTTGCCAAGTTTTTGATATTTCAATTTTCTCATCTTCTGGTTGTTGCTTAGTATTTACAGTTTTGACACAAAGTAAATCTTTGGGTGTTGGTAGCCAAAGAATCGGCTCTTTTTGCGGTTCTTGTTGCAGTAAAAATATTCCACAAAATTCTAACTTTCGGGTTTTATTGCTAGCCTCTTCTACTTTCGTAAGTGAGCGTAGAGCTTGAAATACTGTAATAGGCATTGGCGGAAATAATCCTTTTGCCCAAGCACCTTCTCCGGGTGAAAAGGGTTTGGCTTCGCGGAATAAAAGAATGTCCAGTGGTTCAATTGCGTACCATTTCATATCGATTTTGGATGGAAAATTGATAATTTTAGATTATTGAGCTTTTGCATGTTTGAAATATACAGCAATTCTCCGCAATTTATTCAAGTTTCATATCCCCGACTTATTTAAGAAGTTGGGGATATTGTCTTTTCAAATGATTTAGGACTGTTATACAGAAGTCACAATCTCAAATCATTGAGGTTGCTTTCTATTTTTATTCGACTTCAAAGAAGCCAAAGCACAAAAAGTTACCAGAATGATAATGCTGCAACCCTTGTTTCCATTTTTATTCGACTTCAAAGAAGCCAAAGTTTTTTATATTTTAGTCTTTATATACTTTATTGTTTGTTTCCATTTTTATTCGACTTCAAAGAAGCCAAAGCATGTTGTTTTAGGTTATTCTGATTCCGATTTAGTAAAGTTTCCATTTTTATTCGACTTCAAAGAAGCCAAAGAATGACGAAAAAACCACATTGCTTAACTCTGCTACAGGTTTCCATTTTTATTCGACTTCAAAGAAGCCAAAGACTTGACCAAAACTCGCACAATGTTTCTGCAGCACAAGGTTTCCATTTTTATTCGACTTCAAAGAAGCCAAAGCAAGAAGAGCCAGGATTAAAGGATCTTCGGTTTTAGTTTCCATTTTTATTCGACTTCAAAGAAGCCAAAGCCACTTACTAATGAAGCCAAATAAAAGGAGGTGATCCAGTTTCCATTTTTATTCGACTTCAAAGAAGCCAAAGTTCTGTTTTCGGTAATGCTCCAACTATTCTTCCAGAGTTTCCATTTTTATTCGACTTCAAAGAAGCCAAAGCCTGCCACCAGGACACCATGATCGACAGGGCTTCCCCGTTTCCATTTTTATTCGACTTCAAAGAAGCCAAAGAAGATACGCAAAGCACTACATGGTAAAACCATTTCAGTTTCCATTTTTATTCGACTTCAAAGAAGCCAAAGCTTCCAGCGGATAATTACGATCCTGTAAAGACGCAAATTCAAGGTTGTTTCCATTTTTATTCGACTTCAAAGAAGCCAAAGTATAAAACACTTAAAATAGGACACAGCCAAGAGCTGTAGTTTCCATTTTTATTCGACTTCAAAGAAGCCAAAGTTTCTTGCGCTAACTCTACTCTTCTTGCCACAGAGAGTTTCCATTTTTATTCGACTTCAAAGAAGCCAAAGAATGAATGCTGCTAAGGAGGGGAACAAAATTATTGAGTTTCCATTTTTATTCGACTTCAAAGAAGCCAAAGCGTTTCACAGCTACAAGTAAATCTCTGAATCTTAAGTTTCCATTTTTATTCGACTTCAAAGAAGCCAAAGATTTTTCTAAACGTAAGGTTAAGACGAAAATCACAGGAGGTTTCCATTTTTATTCGACTTCAAAGAAGCCAAAGCTATGGAACCATAAAATTTGGTTCCTGGATTGGTGGAAGTTTCCATTTTTATTCGACTTCAAAGAAGCCAAAGCAATGTTTTAAGGATTTTCTAGCTACTTTCCATTTCGTTTCCATTTTTATTCGACTTCAAAGAAGCCAAAGGAGTTTTATCCCTACTCAAGGCGTTTCACTGATATTGGTTTCCATTTTTATTCGACTTCAAAGAAGCCAAAGTGTTATGGCGACTTGATGGAAATTCCTGTGTTGAATAGTTTCCATTTTTATTCGACTTCAAAGAAGCCAAAGAGAACAATTGACGAGGCAGATAATGACTTGATCAATGTTTCCATTTTTATTCGACTTCAAAGAAGCCAAAGAAAATTATACTCAAAGAGGTTACAAGAAAATCAAAGTTTCCATTTTTATTCGACTTCAAAGAAGCCAAAGCTCTAATCAGAAAATTATTGTGGTAGTAAGTGTGGACGGTTTCCATTTTTATTCGACTTCAAAGAAGCCAAAGTTCTAATGGAATTATTGCCGAGAAAGAGAAGACGCAAGTTTCCATTTTTATTCGACTTCAAAGAAGCCAAAGAGGGGCAATTTCAGGGGGTAAATATCTATTTACAACCTTTCCATTTTTATTCGACTTCAAAGAAGCCAAAGCAAGTTGGTAACGATCCAAGTGCAACAAAGTTTTTGAACTTTCCATTTTTATTCGACTTCAAAGAAGCCAAAGATTTAACTACAAGGTAATAGTTTGTCCATCCTGCAATAGTCTTTCCATTTTTATTCGACTTCAAAGAAGCCAAAGACATCGGTTCAGTTCCCCAAGAAAAGAGCTGAACAGCTTTCCATTTTTATTCGACTTCAAAGAAGCCAAAGCTGATAATCAAGAAATGAGAGAACTGGTTTTGGATGTTTCCATTTTTATTCGACTTCAAAGAAGCCAAAGTATTGAATAGTGCCAAAGCTCGCGGTTTTCAGATTGTTTCCATTTTTATTCGACTTCAAAGAAGCCAAAGCCGTCGTACCACTACTCCTGTACGTCGAGTAATCCGCCGTTTCCATTTTTATTCGACTTCAAAGAAGCCAAAGCAGAGGTGATTGAATCTCAACAAGAAGTCGTTGAAAGTCAGGTTTCCATTTTTATTCGACTTCAAAGAAGCCAAAGTCGTGCTTTGCAGGTACCCCACAGGTAAATATCAACGCTGTTTCCATTTTTATTCGACTTCAAAGAAGCCAAAGTCAACAACCAGCAATTAAGCAAACAGTGATTCAGCTGTTTCCATTTTTATTCGACTTCAAAGAAGCCAAAGTTGTTACTTTAGCAGATCAGAGAGTTGAGAAAAAAGTTTCCATTTTTATTCGACTTCAAAGAAGCCAAAGTTAGAAGGCAGTAATGCTTCCTTAGTCCAACCTGGAAAAGTTTCCATTTTTATTCGACTTCAAAGAAGCCAAAGAAAAAACGGTTACCAAGTCAAGCACAAATTTAGTGAGTTTCCATTTTTATTCGACTTCAAAGAAGCCAAAGACAGTGGAAATTCAGCTAATATCGGAGGTGGAGCAATAATGTTTCCATTTTTATTCGACTTCAAAGAAGCCAAAGCGGTGGAAATTCTGCCAATGTTGGAGGCGGAGCTGCAATGTTTCCATTTTTATTCGACTTCAAAGAAGCCAAAGTGATGCTTTCCGCACTGGCACTAATCAATCAGTAAAGGTTTCCATTTTTATTCGACTTCAAAGAAGCCAAAGTTCTTTGGTGCAACTGTTCCCTTTATTGGCGGTGGGTTAAAGTTTCCATTTTTATTCGACTTCAAAGAAGCCAAAGACAAAATACAAGTGTATTTTCCCCTTCCTCATCTGTTTCCATTTTTATTCGACTTCAAAGAAGCCAAAGGCTACCGCTTAAAAGCCTTGCCCTGAAGTAATCCTACAGCACTTTTTTGTGGGATGCAAATTTTGACTGAAATAATTGCAAATAACTCTCAATAAACCCCTCCACTCAGCGCTTCAAATCCTTACCCAGAGAGCGAATTGTGGGATAGAACGAGAGAATCAGGGTTTCAGCCGTTGTATCTATCCCACATAAAGTAAATCAAAAGAATAAAATAAATTACATTTTCCTTCTATTTTTTTTATCCTTTACCTTTCTACTCCTTCTCCCAAAGGGAGACGCTAACGCGAACGGAGTTCGCCAGTCGCTCATGCGGGAAACCCCCAAGACCGCGCTGGCTCACTTTTTACCTTTGTTGTGCCGATACCCAAAAAGCACTAAAACGTAGTAACATCCCTATATCCTCCGGATTAGCACCCAAAGCTTTTTCTTTAGATATTAGAGCCTGTTCCCTTGCACTATACGCCCATTGTTCCCAAGCATCAAGCCAGTTGATCAACGCAACTTCTACAGATGAAGGTATCTGCTCATCCCGACTTAATATTACCACTTTTGCAACCTTCCCAAACAACCGATTATCCTTAGTAATATCTGCATGACGTGGAAGTTCATCAGCTAGTCGATAAAGTAACGGACTTAAATCAACTTCTTGGTAAACCTGAATAAACCTCCACCAATCTTCGAGTAAATCACCCTTCATCAAAGCTTCCAGAGTATTACCAGAACCGTAAATTACCCGAAAGCACAACCCATCTTTATTTAATAACTTCTTAGCCCGTTCCTTTTCTGCCTGCCAAATATTTTCCAACACCGTAGGCAAAGGAACACTTTTGTGAGCGACAACAATACCCAAACTCATCGTAGCTTCTTTGCCCATAGTAAAGAGCGATCGCGCTGGAATATCTGCTGGAATCGTTTCCTTATCTTTCCACTTCCAATACCCCCCATTACTGCTAAACTCATTTAATGGGTCATTTGCACCGCACCACGCAGCCCGCAAAGAACGCAAAAAACCTGGTAAATCAGCCAGTGATAATGCAGCCATCACATCATCCCCACCGCTGTAAATCACCCTGCCGCAAAAACGTTGCTCTGTAATATAAGGCACTAAGCGATTAGAAAAATCCAGTAACGCTCGATTGAGTCCAACATGAGTAGCAGGACCCATCCGTTTTTTAGTTTTCTTCAGTAAGTCATCCCAATTCGAGTTATCAATCTGACTTTGGTCAACCAAATCTGAGATAATATAATCTTCATAAAACTTCAGCTTACTTCCCGAAACATAACCTCCCATTCCATCCCCATCTCCCAACACCAACACCCACCAATCCGCAGGACTGCTGTCCCCAAAGTGCCTTTTTTGAACTTTATCAACAACTGTACGCAACGCAGACGTTTCCGATGCATTCAAACTCATGTCATCCGCTAGCCACTTGCTAGAGAACATCACACCGTTGTAACCATTACCATAGTCTGATAACTTACTTAAAGCAGCATCAGCACGGCGAACTTGGAAAGGACGACGGGTACGCGAACAGAATTTGTCATGGTGTAAATTTAACTCAGTATAAATTTCTCTCCTCAATTCTGACCAATAATCTTTGATGCGTTGAGGGTAGTGAGTTGCGAAATGTGCGGAAGCGATGGAACAAAGATTAGGAAAGCGAATTAATCCTTCATAATTATCATCGCTTTCTTGATTAAACTTAATTCCTAAATTTTCAGCAACTCCCCCATGTTTCCAAGCCAAACGCTTAGTTAACTCGATAGCGTTCAGTTTCTCCGAACCATTAAAAACACCAGGATAAGCAATAGACATCACTCTCCAAAATAAGCGCAACGAGTCTGTAGGTAAACCCAACCCATCTTGAAAATTTTGGTAAAGCAAACGGGGATGCAACGCGCTATACTGACCTGAGAGGGTAGAACGTTCCCCAGGTGCAACAGGTATTTGCCACCCACGAGTATTTTTTATTGCTTGAATTGCACCACCCAACCGCGCTTGACAGCTACCCCACCAAGAACCAACATTAAGCGTATCATAAACTTGTTGTTCTGCTGGTGCGGGTATTTCCGTGCGGGGTTGCGCTATTTGTTTTTGCAAGTTTACCCATTTCTGATTATCTTGATTCCAAGGATTTATAGCAACTTCTAAATCTCCCTCCGGACTACCCAAAGGAACAGCAACAAAATAGCTTTCCCAAGTATGATTGATTTGAGCATCCCAAAGTTTATTAAATTCCCAACATCCCGGTTCACCAAACTGTTTTAACTCTATTTTATAAGGATTTAGCTCATCTCTGCTCTTGAATTCATCCTTAATTTGGTTCCATACTTGCTCTAGTTTATCTTCTTCTACCTTATTTCCTTCTCGAAATAACTTAATTACAGTCTCCTTAACATGCTTGCGAACTTTGTCGCTGATTTCATACCAATGGTTTTTCAGCCTTTTTTCTAACTCTTTACCCAGTACAACAGCTTTCTCTTTACTGGGTACTACAACTGTAATAATATTAGGAAACCCAGCTGTACACAAACTTTGAGCTTGATTATCCCAAAATTTAGTCACGGGGTCATTACCCTCATATTCTTTAAACTCTTCTTTAAACTCTGGGTAATGCTTTACCATCAATGCATCGATAATTTCCTGACTCCATAATGAAGGAGTAATTACCGCATCAGGTCCATAAATTTCTGCAACATGCCAACAAAGTATCGCACTCAAGTAGTGAAGTAAATAGGAACCTCCCCAAAAATCTAAGAATTTGCGCGAGGATTTAATAAACTCCTGCACTGGGGAGAAAGTAAATATTAGTAAATAAGGATGTTGATGCGAATCATCTTTTTGCCAATTTTCGGGAAACATTGCCCCAACTAAAGCCGAGACGGTACTATTGTAACTATGTTGAGGACAGTCAGGGATGATGCGGTGAGCAGGAGTAAGCAACGCGGTTTCTGATTCTGATGATTGCCGCGCTAGCAATTGCGGATAAAATCGCCAACACCACCAGAATAATCTCATCATATCTTCTTCTGGTTTCTCTGCATTACGAATGCGCTCAAAAGCTTGTTTAATTTTTGTTGCGAGTTCCTCTGGTGATGGCTGGATTGCGGTTGGTATAGTTCGCGGTTCACCGCTAATCGTGTGTCTTAACCCTATTTCATTTCCAGATATTGTACATGAATACAGATTCACGCGATCCGAAGAACTACCCACAGCATCAGCTTTATATCCTTTTTCTTGCCACCACTGGTTTAGCTCGTTAAGTTGCAAAAATTCTAAGTGCTGACATATCTCACTACCCGTACTGCCTGTAGAATTTCTAAGTAGAGCATACAACTTGCGCTGAGGAAGTTTAGACATATTAACCTAGTTTTGGTGGTTATAAATGTATTTTTTGATGCAAAGTATCAAGTATTTATTTGTTCTAGTGATAACACAGTGATAAATAAAAACAAATAATACTTACTGACTTTCTTTAGGTTTAAGAAATTTTGATTAAGTTTTGGTTACGTTGAGTGTTCCGCGAAGGCTGATGTTTTAAGAACTTAGCATGATTAAAATCTATACTTATAACTTTTCGTGCGAACGACGAAAGAAGTAATACCAAGTTGCGGTCAAACGTAACACTGAAGAGCGATGGGGTGGTGGGATGGTGGGGTGGTGGGGAGAATTCGATTCTATATTCTCTATATAGCTCATATGTTATAGTTTTCTCCCTTCTCAAAAAGGTGGGGTGGTGGGGAGAATTCGATTCTATATTCTCCCCATCTCCCCATCTCCCCAAGCCTAGGTTACTATCTTTGAATGCAACTTAGTATTACTTCTTTCGTCGTTCGCACAAATAGTTGGGCAAATAGCAGATTAAAACCGTAGGATAAACTTACTGTGAAATAAATATTTATTTAAATGACTGCTATTTGTCACTTTTTAATCGGTATTCCTGGTTCCGGAAAATCTACCTTAGCTCAGAAATGGGTAAAAAAAGATTCTAACACTGTAATTGTTTCCACTGACGATATCCGTGCTGAATTGTTTGGCTCAGAACAAGTTCAAGGAAACTGGAAATTAGTTGAGGAAGAGTTGCTGACTAAGGTAAAAACAGCTATTACATCTGGACGTTCGGTTATATACGATGCAACTAACGTCAAACGTGCTTGGCGAATGGATACGTTACAAAAGTTTGCCAGCGTTGGTGTCAAAATTTGCATGGCATGGTACTTGAAAACACCCTTAGAGGAATGTTACCGAAGAAATCAGCAACGGCAACGACAAGTGGATGAAAAAATTATCGCCAGTTACGCTGATTTACTAAAACAGTTTGAACCAATTAAAGCCGAGGATTTTGCTCAAGTTACGGAAATTCCAATGGTTAATGGTGAATTTGACTTGGAAAAAATTCAAATGCAAATTCAAAAACTTCCCCGTGCTATTACTAATCGCCATAATCGCAATCAAGGTAAAATATTACATCAGTATTGTCAACTACTCGATTTTGAGCGATTGATGCATTTAATAGCACTCTTGCTCAAATATCCGGGAGCAGGTTTATTACACGTTACCCATCCAGAGTTTTTACAAAAGTTAACTGGGAATACGACATCGGTTACAGATTCACTCTTTGAGTTATCTGCATTAATGGCACGTCAATATCATCCGATTTATGCAAACTCAGAAGCACTAGCGAAGGATTTAGGATGGCTGGAAAAAAATGGCATTATTGGCGAGTCAGGATTAGAAAAAGATATTGAAGTTTCAGACTATACGGGGGATATTAGCCAATTTAATGCTCATACTTACTCGGACATTGATTTATTTGTCCGCTTATTAAAAATTATCCGTTGCATGGTGCATTATCCTTGTTTTCGTTATGAGGAAGGTGCAAAAAGTCAAGAAACATTTTATGAAAATTTACAATTACATATCTACGGTATCTCACAATCTCAACTTCGCAAAGATATTGAAAGAGTTTTACACCCTTACAAAATTCTACCCAACACAGCGATGAAACGCGCTTATTTCCTTGGTACTGCTATTTTAGCAAAACATGAACTAGCCGAAGTGTTTAATGTTTTACGTTCCCACGTACATGAATTAGATGACCCCATAGCGTTTTCAACCTATGAAGCCTTTGAGAAAAAGCTGGAACTGAGTCAATTAGTCAACTTGGAGCATTTTGGTAACACTTATGCTGTGCGAGCGATCGCTTCTCAACCCATTGTTGATATTAATACTTTACCTGATTATACCGCTTATAAAAAGCTAGATGAAATTACTGACGCTATTATATCAGGGCGTGTGTTGCTGTTAGACCGTTTTTTAGGCGCAGGTAGTCACGTTGACAATCCCCATGCCAATGAATCATTTCAAGTCCTGCCATTACAAATTGTGTTTTATAATATCGGTTGGTATCTTGGCTACGAATGTAAAGATGGTGAAAATGCTGGATTGTTTAAATTCGAGCGTCTCGACCGCATTTTTATCCGCCAAAAACTCAATGAAACGCGCAGTTTTGAAAAGCAAAAACAGGCACTTTTGCGTTTAGAAACTCTCTATAAAGCGAGTTATAGCTTATTTATCGGTAATCGCATTGAAGAGCAAAAAAAATATTTAGATAATAAACAACGTAGCTCGGTAGAAATATTACTAGAAATCTGGTGCAATGATATTATCTTTAGATTTATTAGTGAAGGTACTAAACGCTTTCCTCCTGAGAAAATTAAAATGTCGAAACGGTTTGGTGTATCACAACAAGCTGATAAAAAAATGTTTGCATTACCGCAGACTGGTGACTCTCAATTTCCTCATCGTTTTCAAGTAATTCTACCATCATGGTCTGTAGAAGATGTAGATTTGCGACGTTGGATTGTTGGATTTGGAGGTAATATTAAAGTTATGCAGCCGCAAGCTCTTGTCAAACAAGTTAAAGTAATTGGCGATGCGATTAGTCATGTTTATAGTAATTTATAAACTAATACCATTTATATTTTAACATGTGGCTTCGCTATAGTGTTGCAAGATTTATCATAGAAGCGGGTATAGTTTTTATAATATTAGTCAATTAAAACGCGACCTGACACAAGTAAAAACTTATGTAGTTCCAGTAAAAAATAGGAACTACATAGGTTGATTAAAACTCGGCAGTGTTTGGAAGTTCTACAACGTTGTTCTGCTGCTGGGAACGAGCCTTGCGTCGCGCCCAAGAACGGTCGTTGATTTCCTGTAAGTCTTGCAGGGACTTACCGAACTTGCGCCCTGCATATTCCAACAACTGCTCAAGGGAATAGCGCCGTTCTTCAACAGTGCCGAAGACTTCAGTAAACCGTTCTTTGAGTTCATCCCAAGAGAAGGAATCCCCTAAAGAGCGCTTCACCGACAATCCCTGCAACTCGCGCAAAGCGTAGTACACCGTGGCATACTGCTTTTCGCAGTAGTCAGATGTGTTATATTCACCGAGAGCGGAGGTATCGATGGACTGAATAGCGGCGGTAGTGGATTTACGAGGTGCCATAGTAGTAGAACCAAATTAATTTCACTTTTTCATGAGCGTCAGCGATTCTTGAGAAAAACCAAGACGCATTACTGAGTGTTGTGGGGAACTTTTTTTAGGTGTGTAACGCATGGGTGAATCGACTTCAGCTAGATAGTAAAGCGTTCTGATACTAATCCTAGTGGGGTTGAAAGTTGACCACTTGTAAGCGCACTCTCCCGGCTTATACTTGCTCGACTGTCGGCTCCAATCTGACCACAAAGGCAACAGCGCACTTGAGTAAGAGTAGAGTGCCATTCCTACGCGAATCCAGTCGTGGTAGTCGTCGGCACGGTGGGGATGAAGCCGCGACAGCAATGCTGCAATGTGACGGTATGTAGCGTCCCCTGCTAGCTGCGTCACATGAGCGGGATGCCTCGTGATTGGCGCACGGCGTAATGGTTGCTTTTTGACCATCAGCTGTATCAACCAATCTGGAGCAAAGGCGATCGCTCTAGAACTGGGACTGCAATTTTTTAACCAGCGGTAAGGTTTGTGGGTGATGGGGTGAATTGATGGCGGCAGGACGGACATCAATCCTTTAAACCGCAATTCCAGCCCCATGTCCAGCTTGCGAGAGTAGAGTGAAGGGGCTATATCGGCTGACACCTTGAACAACCGCTGACAACGCCCAGGTCGCCCGGACGTGAAAGCGACTGTATCGGGCAGAGGGTTTTCTTGTGCCAGTACGAGCAGCACTTCGGCTGCGGCTGCGCCATCTTGGTCGAGTGCCAGCAGATAATTGCGCCCTGACTCAATAGCCGTGCCAGTCAGCAAGCCAAATCCGGTGCAGTGATGACCATTGGCAAACCACTGGTGAAGTTGCGCTGGAGTATAGGGGCGCTTATTCCAGCCCTTTCCTCCAAGGGGTTGTTTCCCTGAGACAGGAACTAACCCCCAGTCAGGAGGGAGTGAGCTTAGTTCTTTATAAAGTTGTTGCATCACTCTTTTTAGTCATTGGTTGAAGGTGGCTGTTTTTCTAACTTTTTGGCACATCGCCTCATGGTTGCTGTAATTATTAACATGGAACTGTATATTTCGGCTCCATCTTCAGACGCTGTTTCAAGTGCTAGCTCCTCAAGTTATTCAGCCTCTTTCAATAATTTGAGAAAGCGTTTTACTATGCGTTTCATGTCACACAAAAGCTAATATTCCGAGGGCAGCATCAACACCTTTTCAACCAGATAAAGTTTGATGCAAGGCAATGGAAAATCGGTGTACTCAATCTCCTGCCGTAAGATTTCCGAATCTGTATCTTGTTCACAAGTTAATGTGGCAGATTTGTTATCATTTACAACCAACCGCCAAATTTGGAAATCCTGTAAGTTAGGTAATGCAAGCAACTTATTAGTTTGATAAGAAGCAATGGCGTCGATTAGCCAGTAGGCGTTACCAGCAGTAGCTAGATACCTTATTCCGCAGGTATAAAGCAGCCCTAGTGAATGTTTGTATAGTGATTCTGAACTTGTGAACTGGTCGAGGTCTGTTTGCTTTAGTGTCATTTTCAATATTAAATAAAGTTGGGATGAAATGCCATGAGCCACGACAAAAAACAACTCTCCCGTAAAAATGCGGAAAAGTTGTTTTTGAAAGTTGGGGTAACTGAAAGATTTATTTAGACTTACTAACGATTGTGGTTTTTGCTTTGCTTCCGTTAGCACCACCAGTGCCTTCTACATTGGAATCTGCTGGTGATGTTGGTAATGAGCCAGTGTCAGGAGAGTTAGTTTCTACAACAGCTTCAGGCGTCTTATTAGATGTTGAAGTTGCCACAATGCAATCAGCACCTAACTCTTTAGCCTGAGTTTCTACCAAGCTTTGTACCTGATCCGAAGTCAGTCCGGGGATGCGCCCTAACTGTTGAGTTTTGATGAATTTCCAAACTGCCAGTGCCTCAACTGGCGTTGCTGATTGAATAGCTTTGCGTGAAGCTGCAATCAACTTTTCTGCCACTATATTGACTCGGTTTTCTAGAGACATATCTTTTGTCTTAGCCATTGAACCTTTGGGGTAATTGATACATTTCATTTGCCTTAAGGCGTGAGCCTAACCCCAAAAAAACAACACGAGCCAAAATTTCGGCTCATGTCGTTATGGGTAGAAAAACGGGTAGTGTGAGAATACTTGCACTCGGTTTCTACCAAGTTGCATTCAAACAAGGAACAAATAGTGTTGGCAATCAACAACCCCACGCGCGTAAATTACCTGACAGAACGCACCTTGCGTATTAGTCGGAAGCGATCGCCTCCAGCAGCGTCAGCCCGACGGTTTTGTTGAGCGCCGAGTTGCCTTGCGGACAGCTATGCAAGTGCAAGCATTTGGGACAGCCAGCTTCACAACTACAAGCTTTTGAGAGCGATGCAGCACTATGAGCAAACTTCTGAAACTGATGGAATATCGCTTCACTACAGCCATTTCCTCCATCTACCGCATCGTAGAAATAGCCCACGGTTTCGCCTTCCTCAACAACGATGTAGTTTAAATCGAGGCTGGAACTGAGGATGACGAGCGGCACAGCAAATATCATTTGATGACCCATGCTGTGGAGGGCGATAGAATCAGCAGCAGCTTCCCATAATGCAGCATAGGCAGACGGAATGCTTTGGCAGTTAGAACGAAGAACTTGTTCCTTGATTTGTCCGACCTGGGTTGAAATTAGCTGTTTAATTGCGTCGTTGATTTCTACCTTCACTATGGGTGTTTTGTACTGGGTGTAGTAGGGCTTCTCAAACGCTACTTCATCAATGACGGTTACGAGTTCGACATTCTTAAGGCTAGAACCGCAATGCATACATGACTTGCCAGAAACGGGACGGTGATAATTGCGGCATCCCGAAGAAGTGCAAGTTAGTTCGTACTGTTTAACGCATAGTTTGTAGCCAGTCACCGATGATGTAATTTCACCCCAGCCCAGAGTTAGTTTTAACTCACCTTTGTGGATAGAAAGCGCGACTGTTTTGGGGTCTGCCAGCGGTTCGAGCATCTTGATATCCAGGTCAGTCTCAGCTATGGTGAAAGTGTTGCTTTTAGAATTTATAGGGTTTAAAATTGCTATTCGTTGGCTAACATCCAGCGCGGTCGATTTGTATTTGGCAATCTCACCTTCCGTATTCTGAGCGCTGTAGATAGCACCGGGAAATACTTCTCGAAAAGCCATGTCAAGAGACATTTCTTCAAAGTCCTCGCCAGTGCCGTTGTCAATCAACTTGACACTCGTCATTGCGTTTCCTCGCAAATTGATTTCCTTGTGAGGATAGCCCCGTCCCCAAAGTTGTCCGTTTCGGCTGAGAAACAGTTGATTCTGGTTCATGAGGGCATCAGCCACAGCAGGCGCTCGTTCCCCGAAGTAATGAGTTAGCATAGCGATGGGAATGCCGCTTTCCACAGCAGATGCCATCAGGTGCTTGCCCAACAGTATGGGATAATCGGGATTGAAACTAGCGCTTTCAGCTATTGAGTGCAGTAATACGTCGGGATTGCCACTGTAATAGTTATCCAGGGAACTTTGAGCTACTGGCAGGAAGATGACTAGCCCAGGATTTCGCCGACCAGCGCGACCGATTCGCTGCCTGAATGACATTAAACTTCCAGGCCAGCCGCGCACCAAACAGCAATCGAGTTCGGGTAAATCTAGTCCCGCTTCAAGAGCCGACGTACTCAGAATCCACCGAATTTTACCTGACTGCAACTGCTGGATAATGTCACTGCGGCGATCGCTTCGCAATGAGCCGTAGAAGATAGCCACTCCATCAGCAAGATGCGAACACTCCAGTTTGCGGGCTTCTTGCTTGATTATGCTCAACAAACTCTTAACCGCAGAGCGATTGTTGCAGAAACAAATTCCTGTGAGTTCCCTTTGGAGCATTTTGAGGATAATTTTGGCAGCATCAGGATTAGCATTGCTGCTGGGCTTCAAACACAGAGTTGTCCGTCCTGCAATGAAAGCCCCGCTGCGCTCAATCAACTGCAACCGCTCTGGTGTTGTCTCCCGCCCCGAAAAGCGCAGTGCCATTTCAGCCGGATTGCCAATTGTGGCACTGGAGAAGACCCATTGCAAACAATTTGAATCCCCACCAACGCTATCAACTGCAACCCGCAGCCGTCGCATAAGGTTGGTGAAATTGGCACCAAAGGTCGCCACATAAGTATGCGATTCGTCAATGACTACGTAGCGCAACCGCCGCAATAACTCGCGGAACGACTCACCTTCGTCTTTCTTTCGTACATTGTAAAGCTGGTAGTGCAGCAGGTCGGGGCTGACTCCCAAAATCTGGGGCGGTGTGGGACTAAACAGCCGCTGCCGTTCTACAACTGAGGTGTCGCCTGTCATTAAGCCTACTTTAATTTGTTCGTTTTGGGGTAGTTGGGAAACGAGCGATCGCAACTTGCCAATTTGGTCAACTGCCAGCGCCTTAAGCGGGTACAAATACAATGCAGTCGCATCACCAGTGAGGCACGACTCAACAACGGCAATGTTAAAGCACCAGGTCTTGCCGCTAGCGGTTGGAGTCAGGATGGAGATATCCTTACCGGAACGCAGTGCTGTTAAGGATTCTAGTTGATGAGAGTAAATTTGGCTGATACCAATTTCCAAAAGTGCAGTTCTGAGTGCAGCAGGCAGGTCATCAGGCAGTGAATACAGTTCGCCATCGTCGGGTGGGGTAGTTTCCACCGCTATCAAGTTGTCTGCTAACTCTGCTGCAACATCTTTGAAAGCGGGATGATAAATCTGCTCCAGGTCTAAAGCTGGACTAGTCCAGAGTGCGGTTGCTTCTTGCGCTTTAACGATGCTTTTAGTTTCCACCGCGTTCTGCCAGTTGGAGAAAGACACATTCTCGGCTAACTTCTCGAAGTCAACGACTAGCCGAGAACCCAACACCCCAATCACTTGACCAAAGCCGTAAGTGGGAGAGTCAGTAAACCAAAAAGTTTTCTCCTCAGGGCGATCGCTAAAAAATTTTGTAGTAGATGATACTTTTTATTCAGCAAATATTGAACCAGCAAGACTAGGATTGA
>NZ_JBPAOH010000075.1:0-36180 GCF_050875635.1 Tolypothrix sp. VBCCA 56010 | reverse complement strand
TGGGAAAGAATGCCAATGCCCAATGCGATAGGGCCCCAAGTCGGCGGGCGACGGTTCATCCCACCCCGCGCGTGGAGTGGGCTTTCCCGCCGGCTTTCTGTAAAATACTCTCTTGATTCGTAGTGAGGGCTTCAGCCCTCAAAACTGTGGATTAATAAAACGCTGCATACACCAATACAAATAAAAATCTCTTCTTTTCTAATACCCAGTCCCCAGCAATAGAAGAACAGCAGATTAACAGATATAAAAAAGTTACAAATGAGCAATTATCAAATATAAATAACGCTAAAACTAAACACCTATCAGATTAATAAATATGAAAAAGTTAAAAATGAGCATTTACCAAATAAAAACAAAGATGCCATTTTGGCAACCAACCTCTAAATTAGTTAGCTAAATTGTATGGAGATAAACGACTTCAAGGGTGTTGTTATCAGGGAGCACAGGCTACTAACTTATCCTAAAAAATACTTTCTTTAAAAGTATTTTTTAGGGAGAAACTTAGGATATCTAGGAGTGAAAAACTACTTAGATTAGCAAATAAATATCAATAATAAGGTTTGACATTTGCTGCATTAGGAAGTTTAATTCTCTACAGGCGTTGTCGTTAACGTACCATTAGCCCCCAAAAGAACAGACAACGTTACCAAATATTCCTAAACGCTTCAGCGGCAAATGAAAGAGTGGGAGTTTGAAAGCGAATGATATGCTTCCTCCCACTCTTTTTTTATGGATATCACAAATGAGCGCAAAATATATGTTCTGTAGCGATAATTCATGAATTATCGCACTCGTAAATTCAGGACTACGCCGGCTTTTTGCCTAATTCCTAGACCTGGTTGCAAAACTATTTTCCAAACACTTAAATGGCTGAATTTTGTCGATATAGAGCAAATATGAATTTCATTTTGCTACTTTTGATACGAATTCAACTATTTTAAAAAGTTGCCATTTTGGCAACCATGCTTCAATCAAATCAGTTAAATTGTTAAACATAAGGAACTTCAAGGGTGTGGTTATCGGGGTGAGTTACAAGATTGAATAATTTTAATGATGCATCTTCTACCAAGCAAATTTTCGACATCAATAAAGTATATCGAAAAAAGATATACTCACATTGCATCTCTGGCAAATAAAAATCAATAATCAAGTTTCCATTTGCTGCACCAAGGAATATTAAGCGCATACGGGCGTTGTTTTTGTTCGACACATTAGCCCCCCAAATAAAGCGCATCGTCCGTAAATATTCCTAAACGCTTCAGCGGCAAATGAAAGAGTGGGAGTTTGAAAGCGAATGATATGCTTCCTCCCACTCTTTTTTTATGGCTAGCAATGCAAAACTATCCAAACAGTTAAATGGCTGGATGTCGATGTAGAGCAAAAAGGAATTTCATTTTGCTACTTTTGATACGAATTCAACTATTTTAAAAAGTTGCCATTTTGGCAACCATGCTTCAACCAAATCAGTTAAATTGTTAAACATAAGGAACTTCAAGGGTGTGGTTATCGGGGTGAGTTACAAGATTGAATAATTTTCGTTATGCACCTTCTACCAAGCTAATTTTCGAGGTAAATAAAGTATATCTAATTTAGATATACTCACATTGTGTCTCTGACAAATTATTATCAATAATCAAGTTTCCATTTGCTGCACCAAGGAATATTAAGCGCATACGGGCGTTGTTTTTGTTCGACACATTAGCCCCCCAAATAAAGCGCATCGTCCGTAAATATTCCTAAACGCTTCAGCGGCAAATGAAAGAGTGGGAGTTTGAAAGCGAATGATATGCTTCCTCCCACTCTTTTTTATGGCTAGCAATGCAAAACTATATGAAAATTCGCAGTGGAACTGATTCCCGGCTTGTTTAAGAAGTCGGGAATCTAACTTTTCACGCTCTTCTAAACAAACTGGTATATCTATTTTTAGGAGGGGTGATTATTTAAATAAAATTTGTATCCCGCATAAACTGAATAATCGCGGCATTTACCGCCTGTGCAGCACCAGAAGAAGCATCATGATGACAATTAGGTAGAATTTGTAATTTAGCATTCTTCAGACGTTGACGCAATTTCTCGCCATCGCTAGCAGGAAACCAACTATCTTGTTCACCCCACAAAATTAGTGTGGGAGACTGAATAGCACCGAGATTATTTTGAATTTCACTAAGCATGTTCGGCTTATTAGTTTGCAAATGCTCAATTTCTCGCGCTGCTATTTGTAACTCTTCGGCAACTTTCACCAAAGTACCCGGAAACTCAATAAACGGGTAAGTTATCCAGTAAACATCTTCTTGGGTAAGTATTGATGGATCGAATAGCACGCCACGCCTTTCTATTGCCATAATTTCTCTTACTAAAGGTGCAAACAAATATGCTAAACGTAAGTTATCAATTGTTTGCAATATTTCTAACGGCGTTTGTGCAAGCACCGACATTCCCCAATGGGGCAGGCGTTGCGGAAAAATAGGTACATTTAGTACCACCAACCGCGCAATTAACTGAGGATTTTTTTCAGCAATAGCAAGGGCAATTACTGCCCCCAAAGATTCTGCGACAATTACAGCGGGTTCATCACATAAAGCACTAATAATTCGCTCTAACTCAATAATTTGATGACCGCCTTTTTCTCGACGAGTTGAAGGTTTTTCGGAAAAACCGTAACCTTTAGCGTCAAAACAAATTACCCGAAAATATTCAGATAACGGTGCGATGCTGTGACGCCAATTATAGCTCCAACTACCCACGCCATGTAAGAAAATTAGCGGTTTACCTGTGCCTTTTTCGCCATAAGCGATTTGTACAGGATATCCATTAGCATCAGTAATGATTAAATTTTGTCGCCCTTTAGGAAAAGTAGCTTGCCACCAATTTTTCATTCCTTTTATCAACAAATAATTTAAACACCAAATAAGGCTTGCCACAGCAGTCTAATTAGTATCACAGGGAATGCTACTAATACTATGGCAACAAGCAATAATCCTAACAAAAGCGCTAAAACAAACCATACATCTGCGCTCTTACTTTGTCCGGGAAATCTTAGGTATTCTTCTAATAACTTAATATTATGCTCGTTTGCTGTCCAAGCAAAATCAAAAAAGTCTCCCAGCACTGGTATAGCGCCCAACAAGCCATCAATAATAATATTTAAGACCATTCTGCCCAAAGTTGCTTTAGGTGCGCCTAATCGCGCCGCTTCTAGGACAATGTAAGCAGAAAGCATGACTCCCAAAAAATCACCACCAAGAGGTATAAATCCTATAAGTGGATCTAGTCCGATACCAACCCGCGTTCCGGGAATGGTTATGGCATTATCCAGCAGACGGCTAAGTTGACGCAAACGCTTTAAGGTAGGCGCTTTAGCATCGGGTTCAATTGTGAACTTTATCGGAGATTTAGACATGGACGGTTCACGCATAATCTGTGTTCTAACCGCTAAA
Organism: Tolypothrix sp. VBCCA 56010; assembly: GCF_050875635.1. Lineage (NCBI taxonomy): Bacteria > Bacillati > Cyanobacteriota > Cyanophyceae > Nostocales > Tolypothrichaceae > Tolypothrix > Tolypothrix sp. VBCCA 56010. Next base: position 32,743 of record NZ_JBPAOH010000075.1, on the reverse strand, counting down.
TATTCTACTCTGATGTGTGCCTTTTTACAGGATTAATTGTTACGATTATGCTCTAAAGCGTCAGAACGTCGGCGCGATCGCATATCTTCACCGACAACTACATTTAATTGATCCCCAATTAAAAGAACCGCAGCACTCATCCAAAGCCACAGCATTAAAACAATCACCGCTCCCACTGCACCATAGGCGATGTTATAGTTACCGAAATTCGCCACATAAACCCGAAATAGATTCGAGACGATCGCCCAGGAAATAGCCGCTATAATCGCCCCAGGCATCATCGGCGTACCAGGGTTCCACAAAGAAGGACCGTAGCGATAGATAAAAGCAAAGGCAGTAGCAACAATACCTAAAGCTAAAGCCCAGCGAAACAACTGCCAAAAATACAATAATAATCCGAAAAAATCATTTTCACGCCATACAAGTTGCAATACTAAGTCACTAATAAAGACCAAAAAAGAAGCCATCACAAAAAGCATGATCGTGCCAATTGTTAATCCCAAAGAGATGAGTTTAGCTTTCCAAAAAGGGCGTATCTTATCTGCGGGAATTTGATGGATTTGATCGAGGGCTGTCATCGCCGTACTTACCGCACCAGAAGCAGTCCAAATGGCGATCGCAAAACTCAGAGAAAACAAACCGCTATTTTTTGAGTTGGTAATTTCTTTCGTAGCAAAATCACGAATCAAAGTTAGTGCTTCTTCTGGTGCAATTTGACTCAGTTGCACCGCCATCTGTTTAAAAGTCTCTTGCAAAGATTCTTCAAATAAACCAATGGCTGTCAGGGCGGCAAGAATTGCCGGAAACAACGATAACATTGCATTGAAGGCAATTTCCGAAGCTAGTCCCAAAAGTCGCCGTTTGATGGTAATCGCAAAGGTTTTCTTAAAGGTGCCAGCATTGAGGTGGCGAAAAAAGCGGACAAAACGAGGTTTTGCCATGATTTTAGTGGCTGGTTGGGTTTCTCAACTAGTCTGCCAAATCTGATGGGGGGATGGGGGAGATGAGGGAGATGAGGAGGCAGTGCGGTGAGGCAGTACGGTCTTGGGGTCTCACGCCACTCCCCTCAAGTCGGGAAACCCGCCCACGGGGGTGGCTCCCCAAGTAGAGTAACTGCCGAACCCGTAAGGGTCTTCTCGACGCTAAAAGCGATGGTGTCAAACCTGCGTGGAACAACTGCCGTGGAGATGAGAGCATATGAGGCTACTAATGTAGTACGCAACTTGATGATAGGGTTTGCCTGCACTCCTTTCCAGTTCTTTCAACTTTAATTAGTCTTTTTAGCCCGACCCATTCTTGGCTAATGCCTGTCAAATCATTAAAGACTTGCTTGAAATTGATACCGCTATTTACCAAGGTTTCAGGTGGGTTCGACTGCACACTGTTCTTACGAGGTCGGGGTTCCAAGAAATTACTTAGCGTACAAAAAACCTTTTTTGGCATAGTTGCCCATTACTACCCATATTATTTTTAGTGAAATTTTACTTACTTTCGCCCAAGCTTCACATCAGCAACATGCATTTAGCAAGGTAAGGGAGTTATCACTAAAAGATACAGCATTTTGATGTATCAGGTAAGCTTTTTAACATAGATTTTCCAAACAGATCCTTCTTAAATTTCTAAGAATTGTCTTGTTAGGGAAAAGGAAAGTATTGGAATGCGGCTAGTAATTGCAGTAGCGATCGCATTATTTTCATCGCTTATCTACTGCTGTTGATATCCAAAATCTTATTCTGCCTACGTTTTTTTATCTATTGTCCACGAGACAGAAAAACTTTCACAATCTACCGTAGCTAGAATATGCATCTACCAGAAAGCTCGAATTTCAATATAACCGACTATCAAGCTTGGCTTTGCCCAAATCTTAAGATTCATTGGCAAATACTCCCTCTATTTGACTCCAATCAAGTGTTTTTACAAGCAATTAAAACAGAGCATAAACTTCTATTTTCAGCAACTGAAGGCTACGCCCTAAAGCATTTTGATGGAACATTGACAGTCAAGCAGGTTCAGGAAAAGTGTCAACAGGAGTTTGGTCAGGAAATTGACTCTACTTTCATCGTGCAGCTATTGAAAAAATTGGTGGATTTGAAAGTATTGGCAAACCCTAATCGTCATGAAATACAAAATTTAAGTGCCGATTCACAACCCACTAAAACTATAAAAGTATATCGACTCAAGTCTGCTGTGCAGTGGATATGGCACACAGATGGATATTGGTTATTACGGCTGCAAAATACAGATAGCATCGCTTATATGCAAGTCAGTAATTACGATAAAAACCTGATTTTACAGTTAAGTAAACTGCCAGTAGAAACTATTGTAACTAAATATAAACTTAACCCTCAATATCTGCAAGAACTGTTGCAAAACTTAGCAGTTAAGGGAATGTTGTCGGGAATTGAACCACAAAAACCCAAGAAAAGATTCAGCATACTACAGCTACTCTTTTTTAAGTTTCGTCTATTTAATCCCGACAATTGGCTAAACCGCAATATTAATAAACTTCGGTTTGTGTTTACAACAGAGTTTTGTTTTTTAGTCTGCATGTTTATAGGCTTTACTACTGTAATTGCTTTTTATAAACAAGAAAGAATTTATAACTTTGGGCAGGAGTTATGGAGTAGTCAAGGTTCTAGTTTAATACTTCCTTTTGTACTGCTGATGATGTTCGTTGTATCTATCCATGAACTAGGTCATGCTTTCACATTGAAACATTACAAAGGTGTTGTTTTAGACATAGGACTAATGTTTATCTGCCTGTTACCAGGAGCATACACTAATACCACCGATGCTTATGGCTTAGTTAAACGCAGACAACGCACTTTAGTAATGGCAGCAGGAGTAATTTGTCAAGTAGTTATTTGGGGAATTGCATTGTGTTTATGGAGCATATCAACACCAGGAAGTTGGTTTTATACAGCTACCTATTTATTAATGGTAGCGGCACAATTTACTTTAGCGCTTAATCTTAACCCCCTGAATAAATTTGATGGCTATTATTTGGTGGAAGCAATGACGGGAATTAACCATTTACGTAAAAGGTCATTTGCATATTATGCTCAACTATGGCGAAGAGAACCTAGTCTAGAACGCACTGAGGATATAGGAATTCTAGCGGTTTATGCTCCTGCTTGTTTACTTTATATGACCTGGCTTTTGGTTAACTTCTTTTTCTGGATTTGGCATTTATATACACCATATTTTCAGGCAAATTAGTTGAATTACATTCTGAATACCATCCCTATCGAGTCAAGGAAAAATCATGAAAGTTCCTAACCTGAAAATTGCTAGAACTGTTTTATTTGCAAGTGCATTGGGAGTAATATCTCTGACTTTTATATTGATAGATGCAAAGTCTTCGTTAGCAGGTAGTTATTTTAATCAATCTTATACTCGCTGTAATAAACCTGTATCTGTTCCTGAGCCTTATCCTTTTGTGGGTATATTAGCTTTTGGGATTTTAGGTGGAGGGTATTTACTCAAGCAGCGACTGAGGAAAAAAGGTGATTGCTTGAATAATAATGGTTTGCTACCAATTGATGATTTTTCTCTATCAAATAATCAACAATCTCGACAAATATCATTTATCGACTCAGTTGAGAAAAGTGAAGAAAATTATTATCATCTTTCACCGGATTTTGAATTGCAGTTAATTGGCCCTACGGAAATCATTTAATACAATTTTAAATATACCTGGCGATATAAATCGCGGGTATATTTAAAATTGCACCTCAGTGGACTAATAAAAAAATAAAGGTAAAGGATGCATTTATGAGTCTATTTGGATTTGGTGGTCAGAAGGGTCAGAAACCTAAAAAAGCTAAAAAATCAAATAATTTAAAACCGAGAGAAGTATGGCAAGGTAAAAGCTTTGCTCTAGATAATATTATTACCCCTAGTACTTTGGTCGGTGGTGGTGAAAATTCACCTGACCCATTTTTAATTGATTTACATAATATTTCCGGGTTAGAAATTGCTCCTAGTCAAACTAACTTATTTCAGGAGCTAGATACAAATGCCTTAGAGTTGCTGAACCCAAACACTTCTTTATTAGATTATCAAATAACGAGTGATTTGCTTGTTGTTCCTAGTTCTCAGCCTTTGCCATTCTTTGATAATCTGCCAGTATCTACAAATTCATTCACTGAACATATACAAACTTTTGATGCTTCAGATGCTTGTTCAGCAGATGTACCAACTAACATAGTTGATCCTAATTTTGGTGTTTCTGATGGTACGTTTGATTTACCTACTTTCACCCCTCCAGATGTAGAATCTCCCGGTTATGTATTACCTTTTGACCCACCAGCTACAGATAAACCTCCTAAATTTAATTTTCAAAAGTCAGATCAGCCTTTAATTGGGGTAATTGATACAGGATTTAATGCCAAGAATCCAGATATTGATTACAGTCGGGTGAAATTAGGGCGCGATCGCGTTGATAATGACAATAACCCTTTATTGGCAGATGGTGAAGGTAACGAACACGGCACTTTTGACTTAGGCATCATTGCTGCAACTAACAATAATGACATTGGTATTGATGGGATTAACGACCAAGCACCAGTTTGGGTAGGACGTGCTATTGGTTCGGGTAAGTGGGCAGAATCATTACGAGAATTTGTAGATGAATTTAAGACATCTGGACAACCGAATGGGTTAGTTAACCTCAGTCTTGACTTAACTCAGCAGAACCCTGACGGTACTATTACCACCCGCTATGAGTTCACACCCCAGGAACGGGAAGCATTAGAATATGCGCGGCAAAATCATGTCCTGATTGTGGCAGCAGCGGGGAATGATGGTGGTGTAATGTCAGTTTTGGGTCAAGCTTCCCAAGAGTTTGACAATATTATTACTGTGGGTGCGGCTGATGGAGAAAATTGGGCTGCATATTCTAGCTATGGCGATGGTTTAGATATTCTCGCTAACGGTGGCACGATAGACGATCCGATTTTGTCTACAGTGGGGGATGGTGTTGGCACAATGGCGGGAACGTCCGTGGCAACTGCCCAGGTGACTGGTGCAGCGTCTGTGGTGTGGGCAGCGAATCCCAAGTTAAATTATCGGCAAGTAATTGACATTTTGAAGTCCACGGCAACAGATGTAAATACACCCGGATGGGATGCACAGACGGGTGCTGGGTTGTTAGATATTGAAGCAGCAGTTGAGCAAGCGAAGAATACAACACCAGAAGTTTATAATCCTGAAGCTTTCCTCACCCCTACTACTTGGGGTGGTGAAGGTCAAGTTACACCTAGCGAACGGGCGGTTTCTGTTGAGTTTAACGGTAAATATTACGATTGGGAGTCTTACACAATTCGATGGGGCGATACGCTGAGTGGAATTGCACTCAGAACAATGGGTAATGGCAGTGCGCCGTATTACAATTTCATAGCCCAGAAAAATGGCATTGCCAATCCCAATTTTATTTATACGGGGCAAACAATCTCTGTTCCTAAACAGGTTTCGCCTCCTACTGTCAATCTCAACAATACGGTTGGTTATGATGGCGCTTCAGCACATCAAACTTACATCAATACCTTTAACCGCAATGGTGGCTCCTCGGTACTAGGCTCACCCATTAATAATGTGCATCCTTGGGAAGGTGGTTATATCCAAGACTTTTCGGGTGGGTCTGACTATAAAGGTGGGATTATGAAGTCTAACGCCAATGATAACTCTTACTGGGTTGGCGGTGACTTCTGGAACAAATTTCTAGATACAGGTGGTGCTGGTAATATCTTGAAATATCCCACATCTGACCGCTACGGGACGAATGGGGGTCTACGGCAAGACTTCCAAGGTGGTGCAATTCTCAAGTCAGGACGAGGAATTTTCCCTGTTTTTGGTGGTATTGGTGGTCACTATCTCAATAATGAAGGTGGGCAGAATGGGCGGTTAGGCTTCCCAACCAGCGGGGAAATTGGTGTTGGTAATGGGGTAATTGTTCAAAACTTTGAAAATGGTCGGATAGTTTACGGTGATGGTCCGACTCGTACACAGATGAATAATCAGCCAGCACCCACCTCAACAATCATCAACGGTTACACCGTCAGTGGTAACTTTTACCCAGTTTTCCAGAATTATCGAGGAACATTGGGCAACCCCATTTCAGGAGTGATTAACTATGGCAATGGTGTAACCTATCAGTTATTTAAACGTGGCTCGATTGTTAGTAGTCAGTATGGAACATTCCCCATTTTCGGGGGTATTCGTCAGACTTACTTAAATACAGGTGGTTTGAATGGTTGGCTAGGTGCGCCGAAGAGTGCAGAAATTGGGCAAGGTAACGGGGTTATCATTCAGTATTTCGCTAACGGTCACATCATTTGGAATGGTAGTAAAGCTACAGCCTACCGTAATGGCAGTGGTACACCATCTCAAGGGGTCCCTACTCCCAAACCAGATAACAATATCAAGCTAAAGAATTTTAAGGGTTGGGTAATGCCAGGGATTGGTGTAGCTCTGCGTAACAGTCCTCACCTCAATGATAAGAGTGGTAAGGCTGAACCTTATGGTAAATGGCTTGAATTCGATGCTTGGACGTATGGGGATACAGTTAATGACTATAAGGTAGGAACTCCTGATAATCGTTGGTTTAGGGTTAAAGGAACAAACTACTGGGTTCCCAGTGCTTATATTTATGGAAATCCAGAGGGATTACCTGGAATTGAAACTCCTGGTAGTGGTAGTTCAGGTGGTAATAATAACCAGCCAATTAATAATAATCAGCCTATTACTAGTTATGCTGATTACTTAAAACGTTTGTATGGTGGTAGTCGCGGTGTAATTAGTCAATATCCTAAACCAGATCATAATGCAATTGATTCTGTTAATCAGGGTCCATCTCCTTACAAAGTTTACACTTTGACAGGTGGTGTAGTTAAATATGTTGGCAAGGATAAAAATGGTGGAAACTATGTCCAAATCTGGAATCCAGAATTACAGAGATATTTTTACTATGTCCATTTTGCTAGTTTCAATCCCGCTTTAAGGGTTGGACAACAAATTAAAGCTGGAGATTATCTTGGTAATGAAGGCAGTACTGGTAATTCTACAGATCGGCATACTCATGTTCATGTGACTTTACCTGATGGGAAAACTAAGGTAGACCCTTTGAGTGCTTTAGGTAGTTATTCTAGTAATCCGCAACCACAACCGCAGCCAACCCCCGGTAATAGCAATATTACCTGGGTGAATTTCAGTGGCACGGTTGGACCTAGCATCGGGGTCAATCTGCGTAACAGCACTAGCTTTGCAGACCGCAGTTCTCGCAATGAGCCGAACGGCAAACGGCTAGAGTTTGATGCTTGGACTTATGGTGAAACTGGCACTGATATGTGGACGGGACAACCAGATACGCGGTGGTTCAAGGTCAAGGGGACAAACTTGTGGGTTCCTAGTGCTTATATCAACGGCAATCCGCCTGGGAATCCGCCTGTTTTGCCTGGTGGAAGTGGCGGTAATACAAATACAAGCGGTAGTACTAGTAGTTATGGAGGTGGCGGTAGGGCAACTTCTATAAGTGACAATGGTCTTCAATTCATTGCTGACCATGAAGGAACGAAGCTTAATTTATACAATGATCCTGCTGGTCACTGCACTATTGGAGTTGGTCACTTAGTACATAATGGTGCGTGTAATGGAAGTGAGTCAGCAGAATTTCAAGCGGGTATTACAAAAGAGCGTGCATTTGAAATACTGAGGGCAGATGTAAGTAATGCTGTCAACGCTGTAAACAGACTTGTTAAAGTACCACTGAACCAAAATCAGTTTGATGCACTTGTGAGCTTTACATTTAATCTTGGTTCTGGAAATCTTCAAAGGTCAGACTTACTGGCTAAATTAAACGCAGGTCAGTATGACGCAGTACCGACAGAGTTAAACCGATGGGTTTATGGTGACAAAGTAGTCTTGCCAGGATTGGTCAGACGACGTAAAGAAGAAGGCATTTTGTTCAGCACACTTTAGGGAGGAGTGCGATCGCCTATAGGGATATCTCGGCAGACATCCCCTAAAAGCGACACGCTGTAAAGTTTTGTAACGTAGTGATAATTACCATTTATTGTAAGGAGAAACTTACCTGAGATAACAATTTTCACGCGATCGCCTTAAATGTGTGACATCGCAATGGTTATTTTTCCATCACTTCTGCCGGCAACGATTGATCGCAAATGATATTGACAAACTCCTCCTTGTTGTGGAATGAAACAGCCCTGGTGGAGATGAGAAAGAAGAATTTTTGACTCTTGACTAATGACTCTTGACTAATGACCATTGACTAATGACTAATGAAAAATCTTTATGAGTCAAGAATTAACACAACAATGGTTGGCGGAAATTCAAACGCTGAAACAGCAACTGGCGGAACTTGAACAGCGAAGCAACGCTGGTTGGGAAAGTGCTGAGAAATGGCGTCAACTTTATAACACCGAAGCCGAACAACGCCGCACAGATACTCAGATGTCGCAGGTGGCGATCGCCGAATTGAAAGCAGAAATTCAAAAACTCAAGGGTATTGAAGATGCCACATTACCCGACTCGACAACAGCGACAGCTATTCAACAAGAAATAGCACAACTACAATCTCCAGAGGAATTGAAACCCAAATTAATTGCAGTCATGAAAGAACGCGATCGCCTGCTGCAAGCCTTAAAAACCGAGCAAGACAACCACGCCCAAACCCGCAACAACCTCACCACCGCCTTAGGTGATGCGATTGATAGCTTGACACGAGAGCGAGCAGGAGGAGAGGGGGAGAGTGGGAGATGAGGGAGAGGGGGGGAGGGGGGGATGGGGGGATAGGGGGAGATGAGGGAGAGGGGGGGAGATGAGGGAGAGGGGGGGGAGATGAGGGGAGTGGGGGAAGATAACGAAGAAATTCCTCCTTGTCCCCTTGTCCCCCAGTCCCCTTGTCTCCCACTCCCCCACTCCCCCCCTCCCCCACTCCCCCACTCTTCTAAAACCCCATCGCCTCAGCTACTGCTTTGAGTTCCGGTGCGATGCCGACTTGAAATTTGCTCTCGTTGTGTTTAATGGCTGTATCTGGGTCTTTTAAACCATTGCCGGTGAGGACGCAAACGACGGTTGCGCCTGTGGGTATTTGGTCTTTTACTTGCAACATGCCGGCGACGGAAGCTGCGCTGGCTGGTTCGCAGAAAATGCCTTCTGATGACGCTAAAAGTCGATAAGCGTCAAGGATTTCCTCGTCGGTGACGGCGTGGAAGTTGCCCATACTTGCTGATTTGACAGCGATCGCTTTTTCCCAACTTGCGGGATTGCCAATTCTAATTGCCGTGGCTAGAGTTTCCGGATGCGCTATCGGCTGACCGCTGATTAAAGGTGCTGCACCTGCGGCTTGAAATCCCATCATTCGAGGTAAGCGATCGCATTTTCCCGCTTGATGATATTGACAAAAGCCCATCCAATATGCTGTGATATTTCCCGCATTGCCCACCGGGATACACAGCCAGTCGGGAGCATTACCCAGGACATCGACAATTTCAAACGCCGCTGTTTTCTGTCCTTCCAAACGGTAGGGATTGACTGAATTTACCAAAGTTACCGGATAGCTGATAGCCATTTCCCGGACAATTTCCAGCGCTTGGTCAAAATTACCTTTAATTGCCAGTACTTCTGCCCCATAAAGCAACGCTTGTGCTAACTTGCCCAATGCTACATAGCCATCGGGAATTAAAACAAAAGCACTCATTCCCCCACGCCTAGCATAAGCTGCCGCTGCTGCTGAGGTGTTGCCCGTGCTAGCACAAATTACCGCTTTTGCCCCAGCTTCCTTAGCCTTGGAAATTGCCATTGTCATTCCTCGGTCTTTAAAGCTACCAGTAGGATTAAGACCATCGTATTTGACAAAGACACGTACTTGTCTACCAATGCGTTCTGCCAGCGCGGGAACTGGTATCAGCGGAGTGTTACCCTCTTGGAGGGTGACAACCGGAGTTTTTTCGCTGACAGGCAAGTATTCGCGGTATTCTTCTATCAGTCCTAGCCAGGGTTGGCGATGAGATTTAGCAGCAGACAGGCTCAAAGTCACAGGATTTAAAAGTTTTTTACAAGAGAAGGACGGGAGATTGAAAGCCCCTGAGCATCACAGAACGTAGTTCAACAGATGCGTGCAACAGATGCCAGTTTATCGTTTAACTGATATTGCTGGAAAGATTTAGACACGTTTTGTCAAATATCTTGGGGAAGGTATATTTTTTTCTGGAACAAAGCGCGTTTGTTCGTAGTCTCTTATAACAAAGGCTTTGATTCATTAGCTTAAGTGATTGAAAGTTTATAATGATTTAACAAAGCTTAAAATTGACTTATTATAATATCTCTGAATGTGTGAGTTGAGTTTAGGATCTCGTTTAACTATGACAACTTGTTCATCCAATGTTGACGATCGCATGTCCCAAAGCGCCTGGGCAACCAGATTAACCAAGGCTTTTTATCAAGACGATCAACAAGCCAAATTTATGCATTTGCAAGCAGAGGTAGATTCTTTGTTGCAGCAACTGCAAAGCTTGAAGCAGCAACGGATTGCAGCCACTCAATTAGAGGAATAATTACCTCGATTTTGGCTAAAACTGATATGTCAATAAATAAACTGACCTTATCAAAGGAATAAGCCAAAATAATTTGACAAGCTGAAATTTTTTCAACTTGACACATTGCCAGCATTTTTATAGCCGGAATGGACAGCAAGGGGGCTACTATTCAAAGCGCTGATGATTTTCTGACCAGCGCTTGAGGCTATAGCGATCGCCATTTTCAACCAGTAAAGCTAAAGATGCACCGTCTGAAATTTTGGCGATTGCTGTCAAAAAATGTTGAGAGTTTTTACTGAAGTCAGTATAAATTAGTTTACCATCATCTGACAAGATGAGAGTACGCGGACGAGATAAATTTTTGTCTTGTTCCTTAATTTTAGGTGCTGACTGATTCAAAGCTGCTATTGCGTCTGCCGAAATAGTCAGTACAGTTTCGGGTTTATTATTACCTGTTAAATCAATTTCTTGAATGGGCCAATAGCCTAACTTTTGTCGCATTTGCTGCAAGTTAGGAATAGTACCAGTTGGCAGATTACCTGATTGTTGAAGCGATCGCCAAATAGTTGGTAATATTGTCTTTACTCGTTGTGGATCTTGTTGTTCCAATTGTTCAACAGTTATCGGGGATGGTTGTACCCATTCCAAAGCTGCGTTTGTCAAAGCTAAAGAATGCGGTTGCACAGCATTGCTGCTTTGGGGAATTATTTGTCCAGCAGCCAACAGCCGCAAAACCCCATCTCGCAGTTGCACTCCTTTGATAGTAGCGGTAGTTGTTTGCTGTTCTCCGTTTGCTAGCCAGACAACTATCTGAATTTCCGCATCGGAATTTATCCCCAAAGTTGACCAAATAAACTTCTCTGGGGAAGTTTTCGGTAAATTCAAAGTTCCAAAAGGCGAATTTAGCCAGCGTTTACCGTCATTAAATGCACTCACCTCCACTTGATACCATTGGTTATTTACAGCTTTCAAATCTGTTTTTGACAGTTGCAGCCACTCCGCAGAGTTAATAGAAGAAATTGGCTGTACCGAACCAATAATTCGGCTGGGGTGAGTAGAAGAAATCGGTGTCACCTCACCATTAAGTTGTCTCAACAAACTTTGAATGTGCGTCAAATTATCTGGTGTGATTTTGGCTTCTTCCAACCAGGAATTCGCCCGACTTTGCCCTTGCCCAGCTGCTAAAATCAAAGCTGCCCAAGCTTGCACCTCTGGTCTATTAGGATTAACTTGCAAAGCTGATGAAGTGCGATTCCACAACCGTCCTTCATCAGCTTTCAATAAAGTAGCAATTTCTTGGGCATTTTCTGGCGATGCCTCAAACACTTGTAAAGCTTTTTCCCAGCGACCATCAATCAAATCTGCTAACACTTGTTGACTGGGAGAAGCCCAACTTTTATCAGCTTGAATTTTGGTAAGTTGAGAATGCAAGCGAATCAAATCAATTTGCGCTTGCGCTGCTGCCGGCATTTTTTCTTTTTGTTGTTTCTTAATAAATTGCAACCATTCAAAAGCTGGTGTCCAAAGACCGCTGCGGGCAATTGACACAGCATCCTGATAAGCTGAATCTTTGAGTTCCGGAGGTTTGAGAGAAATTTCTTCTAATTGAATTGGGTCGAGAAAAGAGTTTACGGGTTGAACTTGGTAAACTCGTAATTGCGGTTCTAAACCGACTGTTTGATCGACAATTAACTCTTTTGTACCATTATTAGTAACCTGCTGCCATTTGGGTAATTGTCCGTTAGGACTTGTCCAAGACAACATCAGTTGTAAGTTGCTGCGTTCGGGATTGTAATGCAGAATGTGACCGTAAGCGATCGCATTCGTTCCTTCCATACGCTGTCCTTTGCAATAAAACCAAACCCCTGATGATGTATTGCCTTCAAAGCGTTTCACTTCACTTAAAGGTAAAGAAATACTAGAACCTTGATTTTCCGATGTTGCATCAACTAAAGGGGCAATTACAAAATATTCTTCAGGTCCAGTTATAGGCAATTGAGTTGCTAAATGATAGTATTTTTCTGTCGAAGATTGTGTCTCAGTATCTTGCGAAAGTTGATAGACTCTAAGTTCAACAACGTATTTACAATCTGACTGACAATTTGCCCGTTGCTTGTAAACTGGCAATAAAAAAGAGTTTTCTACATCACCATCCAAAGGTAAAATTTCCCCGGCTATTTGTCCTTTGTTTTTCAGATTTAGTTTAATTTGTGAAAGAGTTTGCGGGTGTTCTTGTTGGCTAGAGATTTTTGCCCATTCTGGTAAAACATTATTCAGCCAGCTTAATTTTTCGGGATTGAGTATGAAAATAAGGCTAATCCAAACAAAAAGCGCAATTAAAGCAGCACTACCCGACAAAATCCCCACAGCTAACATTGACGATAGCCAACTTTCCATTTTCACAGAAGTTTCCAGCGGTTTCGTTTCTCGTCGCACAGACTTAACCGGCTTTTTCGGCGTTTTTTTGACAGCGCGTTTCATCGCATCTGCACCTTGCGTATTAGGTTTAAAAGGTTTTGGTGTCAGCTTTTGCGTGCGGTTTGCCATGTTCGTTCAGTAAATGCAATCGGTATTTCTGCCAAGTATTTTTCCTTTTATACTCGTCTTTATTTGAATTTGCCCAGAAATTTATTAGTCTGATTTTCTAGAAGTTCAGTAAATTTCCTCATGTCAAAACCAGAAAATTTTGAATACACTCACCCCTTGAGTGTGTGTGTGTAGAGTGTAAAAAGTTGAAAGATAAACTGCTTCGCAATCAAAGTAAAGCCTTCATTTTCGCATTGTTATTACTTGCGGGAATTCACGGATTTACACAAAAAGCGATGTCTCAAGTGGATAGGAGAGGGGGAGAGGGGGCAGGGGGCACTTTGCACTTTGCAGGGGGACAAGGGGACAAGGGGACAAGGAGACTCCTTGGAGACAAGGGAGACAAGGGAGACAAGGGAGACAAGGAAGATTCTTTCGTTTCTCCCCATCTCCCCCTCTCCCCATCCCCCCCTCTCCCCATCTCCCCATCTCCCCCTCTCCCCCTCTCCCCCTCTCCTGAAAACGACGATCCGATGGGGCAAGTTACATCGGTTTCCCAACTTAAAGACGTACAACCTACAGATTGGGCATTTCAAGCGTTACAGTCTTTAGTTGAACGCTATGGTTGCATAGCAGGGTATCCAGACGCAACTTATCGAGGCGATCGCGCTTTAACTCGGTATGAATTTGCTGCCGGTTTGAATGCTTGTTTAGATAAAGTCAATGAATTAATTGCTACCGCCACCAGTGATTTAGTCAGCCGCGAAGATTTAGCAACTTTGCAAAAATTACAGTCACAATTTGCCCCGGAATTAGCAACCTTACGCAATCGAGTTGATAATTTAGAAGCCCGCGCAACTCAAATAGAAACCAACCAATTTTCTCCAACAACAAAACTCAGCGGTATCACGATAGTTGGTATTCAAGGAAGAAGCCGCAATCGTGCTGATGTTGCTCCCAGAGATGGCAAAAAAGACACAGAAGATGCGGGTACAAACATTAATGTTATCTCGTTATCACAGTTATATTTAACTACTCAATTCGACCCGCGCAGTTACTTGGTAACAGGTATTTTAGCGGCTGACGGTTCCAGCGCACCCAGATTTAGCAACGACGTTATACTTGGTTACGAATATCCTACAAATAACAGCTTAATATTAACTGACCTCCATTATCATCATTTAATTACTGACAACTTTGCAGTGATGATAGGAACAGCATATGTAAATATGACCACTGCATTTAGAGGTCCAAACCGAGTAGAAAACGCTGCCACAGGACCGCTATCTTATTTTGCTCAACGCAACCCGATTTTAAATATGGGTTTCGGTCAAGCTGGTATAGCTGTTGATTGGCAATTTGCCAAACGCGCTAGTTTGCAAGCATTGTATTCTAGTTATAATCCGCAAAATCCCGGTAAACGCAACGGTTTATTTGATGGAAACACAACGACAGGTGTGCAATTGTTAGTCACACCAACTGATGCTTTTGATGTCAGTTTATATTACGTTAATAATTATTCTTCAAATGGTTGTTTGCTGACTTTCGTTGGGGATGAGTGTTTAACTGCGGTTAATAGCACAGGTAAATCAGAACCATTACAAACAAACGCTGTTGGTGCTACTGTCAATTGGCAAATTTCTTCCCGTCTTACTTTAGGTGCTTGGGGCGGTTATACTAATTCTTATATTCCTGGGCGATCGGGCAATGTGGAAACCACAAATTACATGGTTTATCTAAATTTCCCTGATTTATTTAGAAAAGGTAATTTAGGCGGAATTTATATCGGACAACCTCCAAAAATAACTAATAGCGACTTACCTGTAGGAAACAATATCCCAGACTTTATCAATACAGGTTTAGGACGCAGAGGAGGACAACCAGGAACCACCACTCAAATCGAAGCTTTTTATCGCTTCCAGCTAACAGATAACATCACCATCACACCAGGGATAATTCATATCCTAGAACCTGGTCATACACCAGATAGCGACCCAATTACCATCGGTATTTTGCGTAGTAGCTTCACATTTTAGTAGTAAGCACTTCAGTGCTTAAAAGAGACGTTTAAACACCTACTAAAAATTTATAAACAGCAATTTATTTCTAACCCTACACTTTATAAATAGTTTATATAAATTATTATATATTTTATGAAGTCTGCGAATTAATACCTGACTATCTAAAAATCTCCTAAAAAATAAAATTCAGTACAATCTCTCTATTCTCAAACATACAGTTGAAAGTAAATTATTGATAGTTGCGCTGGAAGATTCTGTTGCAAAACGTATCTTTTTAGACTGCATCTACTAGCTTAACAGGCTAAGACTTTGCAATGAAATTATTGCTTGACAACGCAATGATTCATTTGAAAAGCAATCAAAAACACTCTTCTCATCTTAAATAAGTTTAAAAAATCTTCGCAATTAGCATGAATCAATATATCCGTAATCTGCTAGCGCTTGCTTTAGTAGCCAATTCCGCTTGGCTTGTTATTCCATGCAAAGCGCAAACTCCAGTAAAATCAAAGAGTGAAAATCCTAATAATATTATTCCTGTATCTTCTCAATCACCTACCGGAGATACAAATACATCAACTACATCTAGTAATTCGGCTAATTCTACTAATAATAAACCAATTGCTTCTAGCAACGCCATACCTGCAACTAAATCTAATCCGCGTATTCCAATATCTAGCAGAGTTTTTGCCGCACCTTCAATGGAACAGTAATACATTTAAAGTTAGGAGTTAGGAGTTAGGAGTTAGGAGTTAGGAATTAGGAGAATTTATAACTCATAACTCATAACTCATAACTCTTCACTTTTATTTTGCAAGACAAACTTGTTCATAAAGTTTACCGGCAGTTTCCCAAGTAAACTCCGTTTCTACTAGTTGTCTAGCATTGCGAGATAATTCGTCTCGCAGTTGTGGATTATCAAATAGTTGACTAATAGCGGTGACGTATTCTGCTGGGTTATTTGCTCGTAATGCACGTAATGGTACACTGGAAGTATCTACGGATAGCCCTTCTAAACCGCGATCGCTTGCTACTATCGGCACACCTGCTGCCATTGCTTCTAAAGTTTTATTTTTAATGCCAAAACCCGTCCGCATCGACACAACGCAGACTGTGGCTTTATGTAAGTATTCTACCATCGAAGGTACGCGCCCAGTGACAGTAATTCCTGGTTTATCCTTAAGTGCTAAAACTTCTGCTGTCGGACGAGAACCGACAATATCAAAAGTAGTATTTGGGTAACGTTTTTGAATTTCTGGCAAAACTTCGTTACTAAAAAAGCAAACAGCATCAATGTTTGCTAAGTTATCCATTGCACCAATAAAAATTAAGTGCTGTCCCCCCGGATCGTTGCTGCGGTTGGGAAAGGAAACTAAATCTACACCGTTGGGAATAACTGTAATTTCTGTATTCGGTGCAAATTTTTGTAATTGAATTTTATCTTCTTCGGTTGTTACTACAATTACCGAAAATTTAGAACAGTAGTTTTGTTCATAACGACGCAAAAGCGGTAAATTAATTTTATCTCTGAGTTGATTTTCAGAAATGCCATTTTCTAGTTGGTTAAGACAAGTGCCGTAAACAGAACTATGAACATCAACTAAAGTCCGCACCTGTTTCTGAAAATGAGGACGAATATAAATTTCATTAACGCTATGTTCGCAGGTAATTACATCACATTTCCCTGCTTGTACAAAGTTATCAATCCAGTTTTGCATTTCAACTGAGTAGCGGTTTAAGACACTTGGTGGTGTCCCTTGATTTAGAAATGTGCTGAAACGCTGGATTTTTTTTAGTATACCTGTGGCGGTGCCAGAATCGGCGGGGCGGTCAAAAACGACAAGATTATCCACACAATCCCGTAATCCGGCTATTTCTGCATCTGTGACATCGCGATCGCGTTGCGTCACTAAAGTAATAGCATGACGTTGACTGAGATACTTGAGTAAATTAAACGTCCTTACCTGGGTTCCCCCTTGTGTTGGTGGATAGGGAAATGTCGAAGATAGCATTAAGATGTTCATACAGTTAATTATCTGGGAATAATACCAAGTATACGGATGATATATATACAATGACCTTAGTCAATAGTTTATGTCATCAGAACTATGCCCATATAACGGATTTTGCATAATAGAATATCCGTAATCATACTCTGGACAATATTGTTTTTTAAAATTATGCCAAAAGTTAGTGTTTGCATTCCCACTTACAATCGAGCCAATTTTCTAACTTACGCAGTCAATAGCGTACTTGCACAAACCTATACAGATTATGAAATAATTATTTGTGATGATGGTTCTACTGATGAGACTTCTTTAATAGTAAATCAATGGAACGATCCGCGAATTCGTTATATCAGACAGGCTGTAAATGGTGGGCGTAGTCGGAATATGCGCTCTGGTTTTGAAGCTGCTAATGGAACTTACTTTATAAAATTCGACGATGATGATGCTCTCACACCTGAGTTTTTAGAGAAAACTGTTAGTGTATTAGAAGCTGAACAAAACGTAGATTTTGTTTGTACCAATCACTGGATTATCAATCAGAAAAACGAAAGAAGTGAATCAGCAACAAATGAAAATTCTGCCAAGTGGGGAAAAGACAGGCTGAAAAAAGGAGTAATTCCTGATTTGCTTAAGGAAACTTTCGTACACCAAAGTTTGCAAGTAGGTTCAACGCTGTTTCGGCTTGGTTGTCTGCAAGAAGTTAATTTTATGCGTCCGGAAGCTGATGGATGTGAAGATTTTGATTTATTGGTGCGGTTAGCGATCGCCCAAAAGCAAGGATATTTTCTGCCAGAATTTTTAATGGAATATCGAATGCATGGTGGTCAAACCAGCCTCAAACAAAATATTCACTTTTTGAAAGCCAAACTTTTATGTCTCAATAGTTATAAATTTACCGATACCAAATTAGAAAACATCCGCATAAGCAAACTTGCGGGAATCAAGCAAGCTTTGGCTTTAAGGCTAATTGAAAATGGCGAGACGAAGGAGGGACGGAAGCTGTTAAAAGAATCAAGTCAGGTTTTAGGATATTCTCGCAAAGAAACTTTTGGTTTAATTTTATCTTATTTACCTACTAATTGGCGGCAATTAACTTTACAAAGCTTGCGAAAAGTTCGTCCGAAAAACTACGCTGAAAAAGTGCGAGAAGCTGCTAATTAAAAAGTGTGAAAAAGGCGATCGCCAATTTTGGCAGTAAAGTCTTTTTCTACTGTTAAGGCTTGGACTGGATTAGAGTTGCCGGTGGGGTTGCGGGGATCTGGCGATCGCCCACTCGTAGCAGCGTGAAGTAGGGTGCGTGACACTGGCAATAGCGTACTCTATTACTTAATTTGCGGAATACTTGGAGTATGTTGAGAAGTTGAGTTTGATTTAAGTTGACTGATAACGAATAGTGTAGCAAGAGTTAAAGCAATTTAGATGCCATGACTGCGACTTTTGGCTGATAGATGCAAAGACGTGTGCTAAGTAGTGCGTTAGACGGGCTTAACGCACGTTATCAATTAACTTATAGTTCAGAAAAGCTATCAATAATTTTTAGCAGGGTTTTTTCGCCTAATCCTTTAATACGTTCAACTACATTACTAAAAGATTTAAACTTACCTACTTTTTCGCGATCGCTAATTATTTTTTCAATTATTTTACTGTTGACATTTACCCTTTTCAATTTAGAGGTAAGTTCTGATAAACTCAGGGTATTAAGTGCCTCTAATGGTTCAATTTGTCTGGGAATTCGGTTTTCAATCTCATTCAGCCTTTCATTAATTGTTTTAACTTCATGCTTAAAGTCTGCCTGTAATTCATTAATACGATTATCAAACCGTGATTCTACGTTTGTCACCCTAGCTTCTGTGTTTGTCATCCGTAATTCAATATTCCTTAAAATCGATTCTTTGCTATCTGAAACAGGATATACATTGTTGGAAAAAACTACATTTGACTTTCTCAACAATTCGACTTGCTTTGTAATAGACTCCTCATTTTCAGGTTCAACAATAAATACTCCAATCATCTCACCTTTGCGAGAGTCTATTTCTCTAGCTCTGGTAGCAGCATAATACTCAAAGTCTCCATCTACTACCTCATAAGATTGGAGACTGGTTCTACGAACCACTATGGGGTTAATAACTCCTTCAGATTCTAAAATTAACTTAGCTGCTTGTTCCAGTTCATCATTAGGAAAACTTGAGCGAGGCTTATTAGAAGTAATTTTCTTGACAGCAACAAGTGAAGTAGATAGTTTCATTAAGCCATTCCTATTTTTTGTAATACTTCTTTTGCTAGTACCTCAAATTCTTGTGCAGAAGTTGAGTCACGTTTAAAATCAAGCACCGACACAGGATCAGCTATTTCCATGTTTCCAATTAGCTGAATTTTCTCTGCACATTTAGCTAAATCATCTCTCTCATAAATAATGGTATCCATTACATCAAGACCATATCGTGTTGTAATAGTCTCTATGCGTTTAGGCAAAGTATGTTTGATAAATTGGTTGTTAGTTGAGATTTTACAAGCAAGAACACCTAGTATTTCAATGGGTAATTTTCTTATCTGCTTTCTAAATCCATTAACAGCTTTAATAAATTCTTTAACATTTATCAATCCTTGATTTGCAAAAGGTTTCAGGTCAGATGGAATGATCAGGTAATCTGCTGCTATCAAGGCAATTCTTGCATAAAGGTTTAAAGAAGGCGGTGTATCAAGAAGTACCACATCATATTTATCCCCTACTTGCTCTAGTTTTTCAATGAGTATCAGCCTGCTGTAATCAAGAGCATTTAAATCAGTTTCATTCTTCATCAAATTAATGTGTGCAGGAACAACATCAATCTCTGGATTACTAAAATTAGATTTTCTTACTACTTCCAATATAGGATAAAATTCTTCTGATTGTAATACATGAAGAACATTAGAGTCTTTGATATCATCAAATTCTTCATCATCAAATTTGATTAAACCTGTGGCAAATGTAGTATTTGCTTGACTATCTAAGTCAATTAGCAAAACTCTTTTGCCCTTTTTTCTAATAGCAGCAGCAAGGTTAACTACAGTTGTTGTCTTACCAACGCCACCTTTATTGTGATAAACCGCAATTATTTTCATTTTATTTTGCTCATAACTATTTTGAGTAAAAGATTTAATGTTGACCTGAGGAGTTTGAGATATTTGAGTGTCTGACTGACTGATTCTCTGTTTTTCTCCTAAACTATTTCTGCCAATTAAATCTTTAATTTGCTCTATTTTTATCTCAACATCTTTACCAGAACATTGAAAAAATAGCTGAATATCATCTTGGACTTTTTGATAAATTCTGATTTCTTTGCCATTAGTTAGCAGTCCATATCTGACATTCAAGCTTGTTAAATAATGCCTCAGTCGGGGAACATGATTATTTAAGTTTTGCTTTGGGTGCTTTGCCTCCATGACGACACTCAAGGGTGAGTTGGCATCTAAGACAAAGGGGATGACTTGTGCGGCAAATGCTAAAAAGTCTAAACGGATACTACCGACGGCAACCTCTTGATACCAGCTGTCAGAAGTATACCCTAGCTCTGGTAGCAAATATTGAACGATAAGCTTGCTTTCAACTTCGCTTTCGTTGCGGCAAAGCTCAGGATTAAACACCAATCTGTTTTTACCTCAATTAATTATAAATAATTTGATACTTTATTGATTATGGCTTAGGCTCGTTAATATCGTGTAATAAAAATAACTTATATGTTGATTAGTATAAATGCTTAGGAAATTAACGGGTGATATCGCCCGATCAATTCCCCTACCCTGCTATAATCTGACGGAAATATCGCTTTACATACTCTTTTGAGTATCGCCAAATCTTAAATTAAGCAAAAATTTTCAATCGATAACTAGACATGTACGCTACCTAAATGAAAATGCGTTATCAGAGGACTTAACTAATGGGATATATAATTGCAACCGCAAATATGAAAGGTGGTGTGGGCAAAACTACCCTCACGGTCAATTTGGCTACTTGTTTGGCGAAAAATCATGGCAAACGGGTACTTGTGCTTGATTTAGATGCCCAAATTAGCGCCACACTCAGTCTGATGCCACCACTGGAGTTTGCCAAACGTCGCAAACAATCACTGACATTTAGATATCTGATAGACCAAATTATCAATCCACAGCCAAACCCAAAACAGGGGATTCACGATATTATTCACTCCGGCGTTTGCAATCTTTCAAATCTCGATATCTTACCCGGAGATATTGATTTGTATGATGAATTTGTCATTTCCGAAATGCTGCATCAACAAGCAGTTACTTTAGGAGAACAAGACTTTGAAACTATTTGGAATCGCTTTGAAAGAGTCTTGTTAAGTAAAATTTTAGAACCGATTCGCCAAGAATATGATTTTATCCTTTTGGATTGTGCCCCAGGCTATAATCTTTTAACTCGTAGCGCTTTAGCTTGCAGTGATTTCTACATACTTCCTGCAAAACCAGAACCTTTATCTGTAGTCGGTATTCAACTACTAGAAAGACGCATTGCCCAATTAAAAGACAGTCACGAACATGAGGCAAAAATTAATATAAAAATGCTGGGAATTGTATTCAGTATGTTAAGCAGCAACATTCTCAATGGCAGATATTACAAACAAGTAATGCATCGTGTAGTTGAAGATTTTGGCGTGGAAAAAATTTGTAAGGCGCAGATTCCCGTTGATATAAATGTTGCCAAGGCTGTTGATAGTTTTATGCCGGTTGTTTTAAGTAATCCGAACTCAGCGGGATCTAAAGCATTTATGCAATTAACTCAGGAGTTGTTGCAAAAGCTTTAAATTTGTTGGGCATGGGGCATGGGAAACCCGATATGGGCGGGTAAACCCCGCCCCTACGATTAAAATTTGCCTGCTAGGGCTGCGACACACCGATCGCAAATTAAAGGATGTTTTGTTGATTCTCCTACATGAGTAGAATAATTCCAGCAGCGATCGCATTTTTCGCCCTCTGCATCTACTACCCCAATTCCCCATGCATCAGACTGCAAGTTGTATTTCAGCTTTTGCAATGCTTCCGGAGTATCCAACACTTCCACTTGCGAGGTGATAAATAAATAGCGTAACTCATCTACACCGTTACCAACATTCGGATTCAGTGCTTTTACTGAAGTACGCAATTGCTCTGGAGCAATATATAGCAAAACTTTCGCTTCTAAGGGAGCGCCAATCATCTTTTCTGCCCTGGCAGTATCCAACACCTTATTTACATCCGTGCGGATTTGCCGAATTTGTTGCCACAATTGAGCTAATTCGGGATTGTGCCATTTTTGCTCTACTTGCACCCAGCCTGCTTCAAACACCGATTTGTAAGGCGTTTTATAAGGGAGATATTGCCAGATGTCCTCTGCCATGTGGGATAACACCGGTGCGATCGCTCGTGCTAAATTTTCCAAAGCTACCTGCAACACCGTTTGACAACTGCGACGCCGGAAAGCATCACTTGCACTGATGTACAATCTATCTTTAGCAGCATCTAAATAAAAGTTGGATAAATCCACCACGCAGAAATTTTGCACCGTTTGGAAAAAGCGGAAGAATTGGAAACTGTCAAACGCTTCCGTCACCTCAGCAAAAACTTCCGTCATGCGATGCAGCATGTAACGGTCAAGTTCTGGCAATTCCTCAAAAGGTATTGCATCTTTCTCCGGGTCAAAGTCGTGCAAATTACCTAACAAAAACCGCGCCGTATTGCGAATTTTTTGCCGTACATCACCAAGTTGCTTGAGGATATTTTTTCCAATCCGCTGGTCAGAGGTATAGTCTACCGACGACACCCACAAGCGCAAAACGTCAGCACCATAGGGGGGTTCTTCTTTTTGATTTTTCCCACCTTCAATGATGATTGCTGGATCGATCACATTGCCCAAAGATTTACTTTGCTTGCGTCCTTGTTCATCTAATGTAAAACCGTGAGTTAATACACTTTTGTAAGGTGCGATACCATTAATTGCTACACTAGTAAGCAAACTCGATTGAAACCAACCGCGATGTTGGTCAGTACCTTCCAGATACATATCAGCAGGGTAGCGCAATTCTGGACGCTGCTTGGCTACAGCCGCCCAAGATGACCCAGAATCAAACCAGACATCCATTGTATCAGTACCTTTACGGTAAGATTTACCGTTATTGCGATACTGTTCTGGTAATAATTCTTCTACCGACAATTCCCACCAAGCATCAGAACCTTTTTCGGCGATAATTGCTTGAACATAAGCGATGGTTTCCGCATTTAGCAGCGGTTCGTTAGTTGCTTCATCGTAGAAAACCGGAATTGGTACACCCCAACTGCGCTGACGGGAAATACACCAATCAGAACGTTCCGCAACCATTGGGGTGATGCGATTTTCGCCTTGTGCGGGAATCCATTTTACCGAAGCGATCGCCTTCAACGCTTCTTCCCGAAATCCCTCCACCGAAGCAAACCATTGTTCGGTAGCGCGGAAAATCGTTGGCTTTTTCGTCCGCCAATCGTAAGGATATTTATGCTGGTAAGGTTCCTCTTTCAACAAAGAACCCGCTTCTGTCAAAGCATCAATCACCGCCTGATTTCCATCACCCAGCACATTCAACCCTGCAAACTGTCCCGCCTCAGAGGTAAAATTGCCATTATCATCAACCGGCGCGAGAATAGGCAAACCATAACGCTGCCCCACGATGTAGTCTTCTTGACCGTGACCGGGTGCGGTATGTACCAACCCAGTACCCGACTCAGTAGTAACATAATCACCGCCAATCACAATCGGACTTTGGCGATCGTATAGCGGGTGACGGTAAGTAGAATGTTCTAAATCTTTTCCTTTAACTGTGGCTTTCACCGTCAACTCAGTTCCCAAAGTTGCTGATAAGCGTTCCACCAACTCAGCAGCCACAATAAGATATCTTTGCGTCTTTGCGTCTTTGCGTGAGACTTCCACCACGGCATAATTGAGGTCAGGATTTAGCGCTACCGCCAAATTTCCTGGAATAGTCCAAGGTGTCGTCGTCCAGATAGCCACAGTTAATTCTGGCAAAAACTCACCCAACGCAGCTTTCACCCCTTCTGAGAGACTCACCATCGGGAAAGCGGCATAGATACTCCGCGAGGTGTGTCCTTCTGGATATTCCAATTCAGCTTCAGCCAAAGCGGTATGAGAACTGGGACTCCAATGCACCGGCTTCAAACCGCGATAGATGTAGCCTTTTAACACCATCTCACCGAAGACACCGATTTGCGCCGCTTCATATTCCGGCTTCAAAGTTAAATAAGGATGATCCCAGTCGCCCCAAACACCGTAACGTTTAAAATTTTTACGCTGGTCATCTACGGCAGCGAGGGCGAATTCTTTTGCTTTTTGTCGCAGTTTTAAAGGTGTCAAATTTTGCCGTTCTGCCGATTTCATGTTCTGCAAAACTTTCAATTCAATCGGCAAACCGTGACAGTCCCAACCTGGGACGTAGCGAACTTTACGCCCACGCAACAGCTGGTAGCGATTAATAATGTCTTTGAGAATTTTATTTAAAGCATGTCCAATATGCAGCGCACCATTAGCGTAGGGTGGTCCATCAAGCAGTATAAATAAGTCGCCTGGATTTTCTTGAGACAGGCGATCGTAAATTTTGTTTTCTGACCAAAATTTTTGGATTTCCGGTTCACGCTTGACAGCGTTTGCCCGCATATCAAAGTTAGTTTTGGGCAGGTTTACAGTATCTTTGTAGCTTCCAGTTTCTGTCACGGTGCTGATTTTCAAAGAATAATAAAGTAGGGACGCTTGGACTAGGGACTGGGGACTGGGGATTGAGTACTGTCAAAAAATAGAGCTGCCATAATAATATCTTTTCTAGCCCCTAGCCCCTAGCCCCTTCATGCTAATGTATTCTACTTTTTTCTATTGTAGTATATTGTCACTCATTTTGTAGTGAGCGCTTTAGCGCTTTTTGTAGAGACGCGAAATTTGAGGCAGTGCGTTGCGGAGGTTCCCTCCGTTGAAGCACCTGCCGTCGCGTCTCTACTACGAATTATCTAATTCCTTCGTTTGGCGTATCCGTCGGTTCTTCTGCTGGGGGAGCAAGTACGGCATCGGGAGCCATTTCTTCCATCGGAATTTTTGCTAATTCAGCAACAGCAGCTTCTTCAGCAACAGCAGCTTCTTTGGCTGCTTCTACTAATTCGGGTGCTGGGGGGTGAGGAGGAATTGCTTGGGGAGTTTCGCTTTTTGCTTCAGTGTCTGTAGTGGTTACAGCTTGTTCTGTAGCGATGTCAGAAGTTGTGGGAGTGGTTACAGCTTGTTCTGTAGCGATGTCAGAAGTTGTGGGAGTGGTTACAGCTTGTTCTGTAGCGATGTCAGAAGTTGTGGGAGTGGTTACAGCTTGTTTTGGTATGGGGGTTCGTTTGTCAACAACCTCAACAGGAGTTTTGCTTGTAGGTGCAGAAGTTGTTTGCGGAGTCTTTTTATTTAAAGTTTGTTGTGCTTTATCTTTCACTCCAGAGAAAATGTTGCCAAAGCCTTTTTGCATTTGGGCAAGCCGCTGTGGAAGTGAGATATTAGAAGCTTGATTTTCAATGGTATTTGTCACCGCTTCTGTACTGGGGATCGGGGTTTGTTGCGTTTTTGGTGTCACTTGCCGACGTAGTGACAGAGTTTGCGTTATCGACCAACCCAAAAGCGCCACACTAGCCACATGACCAAGTAAAAGACCCCCAGTAATGCGTCGGGCAAACACCCATAATACTAATGCGTAGAAAAATCCTACTCCACTCCAAATAAAGTCATTCTTGCGATGGATTTCCGGGAAAAAGAAAGCCGCTAAATAAATGGCTAAACTACCAAGACCGACCGCCAAAGCTAGGACATATGCCAGCATTTTGTGGTTACTCCTTACTGTGTCATTTGACTTGTGAATTCAGAAGTCAGGAGCCAGAAGCCAGAATACTTTCTATGAGACTAGCGTATGACTCGTTAATGAAAGCGAATTTACTTTGAACAAGGGAAAAGAAATTCAAAACCTCTTTAATACTGTATCTGTTTATGGTTCAGATTGTCCTGACTTCTGTACGGGCGGGGGAACCCCACCTTTACTGTATGGGCGGGGGAACCCCGCCCCTACTTATTTTGCAAATTTTGCGAGAGAATTGTTGATTAAGATACAAATTAAAATTAATTATCTATTGTTAGTGTGAATTTTTGCAGTCCTAAAGAACTCTTAATCTCTTCTTTAGGAGAGAAGGGAAAATCTCGGACTACCCTTAAAGATAAAAGGATCTGCTAAAGTTAGCCAAAAGAATTTATGACACTACAAAGCTTTGGTGTGATTGGATTAGCCGTTATGGGTGAAAACATCGCTCTAAATGTCGAGCGTAATGGCTTCCCAATTGCAGTCTATAACCGCTCACGCGAGAAAACTGATGCCTTCATGGCACAGCGTGCCCCAGGAAGAAACGTAAAAGCAGCCTTTACCCTGGAAGAGTTTGTTGGGTCTCTAGAACGTCCCCGCAGAATTTTGGTGATGGTGCAAGCTGGTAAGCCAGTGGATGCAGTAATTGCCCAGCTAAAACCTCTGCTGGCTGAAGGCGACATTATTATTGACGGTGGCAACTCTTGGTTTGAAGATACTGAAAGACGCACTAAAGAATTAGAACCAGCCGGATTTCGGTTTATTGGGATGGGTGTCAGTGGTGGTGAAGAAGGAGCGCTAAACGGTCCTTCACTCATGCCAGGAGGTACGGAAAGTTCCTATCAGTATCTTTCGCCAATTTTTACGAAAATCGCCGCCCAAGTTGATGATGGTCCTTGCGTAACTTACATTGGTCCTGGTGGTGCCGGTCACTATGTAAAAATGGTACACAACGGCATTGAGTACGGCGATATGCAACTTATCGCTGAAGCTTACGATTTGCTGAAAAATGCCGCCGGTCTTGACCATAATCAGCTACACGAAGTTTTTGCTGAGTGGAACACTACCGATGAACTCAATTCGTTTTTGATTGAAATTACGGCAAATATTTTCCCCTACATTGACCCTGATACAAATTTACCTTTGGTGGATTTGATTGTGGACGCAGCAGGGCAAAAGGGTACAGGACGCTGGACTGTGCAAACTGCGTTAGAATTGGGGGTTGCCATTCCGACAATCACTGCGGCAGTAAATGCGCGGATTATGTCTTCGATTAAAGATGAGCGGGTTGCAGCATCGAAGATTCTGACTGGTCCAACTGGCAAGTATGACGGACAGACTCAGGGCTTTATCAATATGGTGCGCGATGCTCTATATTGCTCGAAAATCTGCTCATACGCTCAAGGAATGGCACTTTTAAGTACAGCTTCCAAAGCGTATAATTTTAACTTGAATTTAGGCGAAATGGCGCGGATTTGGAAAGGTGGCTGTATTATTCGCGCTGGATTCTTGAATAAGATTAAGAAGGCTTTTGACGAAAATCGAGAATTGCCTAACCTGTTGTTGGCTCCGGAATTCAAGCAGACGATTCTCGACAGACAAGCAGCTTGGCGGGAAGTGTTGGCGACAGCAGCAAAATTGGGTATTCCCGTGCCGGCATTTAGTGCGTCACTAGATTATTTTGACAGCTATCGACGCGATCGCTTACCCCAAAATCTCACTCAAGCACAACGCGACTACTTCGGAGCGCATACTTACTTGCGGACTGATAAATCTGGTACTTTCCACACTGAATGGGTGCCCATTGCGGAAACTAAGTAAGCTTTCACGTCTCTACATTTTGTGAAAGTGACGCATTGTTCAGACTGTTTTATTTGAGGTGACTCTGAAACTCAGGGTCACTTTCTTTTTGGGAATTGGGAATTGGTAATAGGTAATTGGGCATTGGGCATTGGGCATTGGGCATTGGGAATTGGGAATTGGGAATTGGTAATCAAACCTTTCACACTTATTCTTAAAGCCCTCAGGCTGGAAGCCTGGGGCTAAACGAACTAAGCCCACCTGCGTGGGCTAGAAAACGTCTGATTTGCATAGCCTACGGAGGTAGGCTTTGTACGTATAGCGACACCCTTATAGGGTGTTGATGCCTGGTGCAAGATATGATTTTAAGGATTATTATTTCCCAGATATTTCTTTTTTAATTCTTCTAGTTCTTGATCTATTTGGCTTTTGCTAGAAGGTTGAGATGTTGGCTGCGGTGATGGTGTATTTATGTTTTTTTGAGGTTTGCTACCGCCAAGAAATTGTGTTTTCATTTCTTCTAATTCCAGATCGATTTGGCTGTTAGTTTTTGTAACAACCGCAGGTGTAGATGCTGGTGGTTGAATTACAGGTTTTGCTGATTTCGGCGGTGTGGGGGCTATATGCGGCTGTTGATTCAAATCTCTAAGAACTTCTTCTACTGTTTGGTAGCGACGCACGGGGATGCTTTCTAGCATTTTATCTAGGACTTTTCCCAACTGCTCGTTTACAGGAGTTTTTAGGTATTGCCGCCAAATCCAAGTATCGTTGTTGATATCATAGGAGTCAAAAGGCGATCGCGCTGTTAATAAGCAAACACAAGTTGCACCTAAACTGTAGATGTCGCTGGCAAAAATCGCTTTTCCTCTAATTTGTTCTGGTGCTACATATTCGGGGCTTCCTATACTTGTACCAGTTTGATTTAAGGCGGTGTTACTAGCAATTTTAGCTGCACCAAAATCTACTAATACTAGTTCGTTAGTACTTGCACGACGAATAATATTTTCTGGCTTAATGTCGCGATGAATAACTTGTCTTTGATGACAAAATTGCAACACTGCTAATAAATCATTCAGTAATTGCCGTATTTGCGTTTCGTTGAAAGCGCCATTTTGTGCTAGTTCTTGTGCGAGGTTTTGCCCGTCGATGAATTCTTGGACGAGAAACTGGCGATCGTCTTGGGTAAAATATGCTAATAGTTCGGGTATTTGCGGATGTTTGCCCAATTCATCTAAGCGCATCGCTTCTTGGGTAAACAACTCTACGGCTTTTTGGACGGTGTTAGTGCCTTGCGCTTGGGGGTAAAATTGTTTAATTACACAACGCGGTTTTGAAGGTTTATCCTCATCCACTGCCAAAAAAGTAATGCCAAAACCACCTTGTCCTATCGGTTTGATAGCACGATAGCGGTCTTTGAGGAGTAATTTGGAACCGCAAGTTTGGCAAAACTTGATATTATCAGGATTCTGGGGTTTTGGACAACGGGGATTGAGACAGTAGCTCATGTTGAGGATTTCGGGATACCTGTCTTTATTGTGCCGCAGCTATTGCCATCAGGGGTGTATTTTATATTCGCCAATTATCCAGCTTCAGGCTGTAACCAAATGATTGAATTCTCTGGTAATGTGGTAAATTACCTGTAACTAAAGTTAAGTTATCTTGGATAGCGATCGCCGCAATCATAGAATCGGCAAGTCCTATCGGTTGTCCCGTCCGTTCTAAATCTGCATAGATCCGTCCTGCCAATTCCGCGTCAGGAAGTTGCAATGTTAACACCTCAGCAGCGGCAATCTCAATAAATAACTCCTGTATTTTATCTTCGCGTTGGCGCTTATGCCAGCCTTTGACAATCTCCAAAACTGTGATAGTCGAGATGGTATAGCAACCGAAGGCATTACGATAAGTCGAAGCTCTAATTGCAACGCGCTGATTAATGCCTTTGAGAATCTCAGAAAAGATATCAGTGTCAAGTAGTACTTTGTCCAAAGCGTTGATTTAATGGGTGTGCTGCCCGATCTCTCATGATTTCTTCAAGTATCTCATCTATTAGCTCAGGCTCGTCGGCATAAAGTCCTAGCAAACGGTCTTTTGGCGGTTCTGTCACCGCTAGTTTATCAATGGCGTATGTTATTAGTTGCGACAAGTCACAATGGCGCGATTTTGCCAACCAACGTGCTTTTTCAAGGGTTTTTTCGTCAAGTTGCAATTCTATTTTTTCCACGGGGTAAGATTTGAGAGCATGTGTGATGCAGCGATTTTAGCATTTGGGAGAACGCAAGCTGTGAGAGAGCGATCGCTCTATCTAGCTAATATTAAGAGATTTTTTCAGTGCTGCTTGTACCAAAGTCAATATATCTGATGGCAAGATTCCTAACTGCCTTTGAAACACCGACTCATTGACCGTGGCAATTTTATCAGCCCTGATTAAAGATGTCTTTTTCAGCCCTGTTTGTGGAAATTCAGAATGTGTGTCTGAAATTAACACCCAAGTTTCACGCAACTCACCAGCAGGAACTTTTGAGTAAATACCTAATATAATTAACTCTTCTCGATGAACTGCTAAAACAACGGCTGGTCTAAGTTTTGTGGAAGTTAAATCGCTAAAAGGGAAACCAACTAACCAAATTTCCAATGGTTTAGGTTTCGTCATTATAGATATCTTCTTCTGGGTCATTCCACTCATTAAATCCTGTTTCGGCAAGTTGCATCATTGTCACGGTTTCGAGCCTTTCTTCAATCTCTGCCATCAGTGCTACAAGTTCTTCAACTGGTAGCTGAGAAATCATCGCTTTAATTTCTTCAATACTGACATTCACTGTCATAAACAATACTCGTCATTAGACATTCTGTGATACAGCGATTTTAGCATTTGGGATTTGCAGTATCCTGCTCATTCATTGAGTTGGCTTTAATTTATTTTTGGTATCCTAGAATTGAGGTTTAATATACATATCCCATACTCTTTTCAACTGCTCTGCATCTGTTTGAGAAATTCGCCCGATTTTTGCCAGTAACAAAGACTGTTCTAAGCAGTCCAATCGAGATAAACCCACAGTTGAAGCCACTCGCAGACCACTGGCTAGCCAATCAGTAAGTAACACGTCAGTTTGTGTGCGAGGTTTTGCAGATGTGACTATTGCAGCAACAACGTCGTCTCCATCCAACCAGAGTACAAGTATTGGGCGCTTTTTAGAACCAGTACCGCTTGTATAAGGAATATCTGCTACCCAAAATTCACCCGGTTGGATAGTCGTCATAGAGTCCTTCGTCTTCTGGTGCGTAGCCTTTTAAAAATGCATCATGAGTGCGAGTAATAACAGGGGAATTCGACTTTGGTTGAATGGTAATTATCCAACTTCCTGCACCCAAGCTTTCCACCAAAGATTCAGGTAGAGTCAACTTTTCTCCAGGTTTAAGTTCAATTTCGTAAGTGAGATTAACTACTTGACTTTTCATATTTTTCAAGATACTTGGCTGTGCTGCAAGTCAGTTTCAGATGCTTTTATTTTGTAGATTTGCTCGAAGCGGAATGCTTTGATAACTGAACCCTCTGTAACAAAAGCTATGCTCGGACGTAGATACTCAAATGCAAAAATTACCTGATCTCGATAACCTTGGTCGTTTTCACATATCCATATTGTCATAAGTTTTTTACCAACAAAAGATTTACACCAATATGGAGTATTTACTATAGAAGGAGTATTAGTACTTTCCTGTCTTATCTCTATTTCATCAGTATCAGCTATTGGTAATAGCGTAATTGTTGTATTTTGTAAAAATAGTTGAACTTGGTCGAAGCAGAGTTGATTGCTAGCAAATTCTTTGTCTTCGATAATTGAGACTGCTGTTAAAGTCTCTCCGATTGGGAATTCATCTATTGCCATATTTTTCACGTTTTTTTCTAGCTTGTTTAAGAATTTTTATTGCAGTTTCGGCTTCTTCGTCTCCCTCGGCTGCAAGATTTGCTAATTCTCCAACTTTCATATTTTGATAATCGCTTTGTAACTGATTAACCTGACTTTGCCCTCCCCCACGCTCTCCAATTGCATCGGCGATAATATCATCTTTTAGATTAACAAGATTGCCGAGTTTTTTCAGTCCACCTGGCGTTAGGTTAACTCCATCGCGCTCATCCATTGAGTTGACTTTTGTTTAAGTACCTTTTACATAATGCCTTTTAATCGCACCGCCAAATATTGATAGTTTTGTCAAGACCGCCACTAGCAAGGGTCATACCATCGGGGCTGAAAGCAACGGAATAAACCGACTCGGAATGCTCCCTCAGGGTGCAGATTTCCTGTCCATTTGCCAGATTCCACAGTTTGATGCTGTTGTCATCACTGCCACTGGCAAGGGTTGCACCATCGGGACTGAAAGCAACGCAACGAACCGAGTCGGAATGCTCTGTCAGGGTACGGATCTCCTGTCCGGTTGTTATATTCCAGAGTTTAATGGTCTTGTCACTATTGCCACTGAAAAGAGTCTGTCTATCCTGGCTAAAAGCAACAGAAGAAACCAAGTTGAAATACCTTTTGAAAGTGCGGATCTCCCTTCCAGCTACTAAATTCCAAAAAGTCATGTCAACACTGCTACTGGCTACAATGCTACCATCGGGACTTATGGCAATAGAATAAATACAGTGGGAATGCCCCTTGAGGGTGCGGATTTCATGTCCGGTTGTCAGATTCCAGAGTTTAATAGTCTTGTCAAGACTGCCACTGGCAACGGTTTCACCATCAGGGCTGATTGCGACGGAACAAACCGGGTCGGAATGCCCCTTGAGGGTGCGGATTTCATGTCCGGTTGTCAGATTCCAGAGTTTAATAGTCTTGTCAAAACTGCCACTGGCAACGGTTTCACCATCAGGGCTGATTGCGACGGAACAAACCGGGTCGGAATGCCCCTTGAGGGTGCGGATTTCATGTCCGGTTGTCAGATTC
>NZ_JBPAOH010000074.1:0-36523 GCF_050875635.1 Tolypothrix sp. VBCCA 56010 | reverse complement strand
CGTGACGGAAACCGCCAAGACGGGGGCTGGACTCACAAAGACACGAAGTACACAAAGGAAGAAGAGAAAGAAGATAGGTAATCTTGTAGCGGGAAGGGAGTAGCCCACCTGCGTGGGCTTCGTTCGTATAGCCCCAGGCTTCCAGCCTGAGGGCGTTATGTGCAACCTCACGTAAAATTGGTATAAGCTCTTTAAACCATTTGCTTCTCTGAAAACTTTTGTAACTCCCCAGGAGCAAATGCACCATGTTCTGTAATTATGGCTGTAATTAACTCTGCTGGAGTCACATCAAAAGCTGGGTTATAAAATTCTGCCCCAGTTGGTGTCAAGATAGTTTTACCAACTTGATATATTTCGCTTGCATCGCGTTCCTCAATCGGGATTTCGCTACCATCAGGTAATTCAAAATCAACGGTAGAAAGTGGTGCTGCAACGAAGAAGGGAATATTATGTGCCTTTGCCACAAGTGCTAAACTATACGTACCTATTTTGTTAGCTGCATCCCCGTTAGCGGCGATTCTGTCAGCACCCACAACTACAGCATGAATCAAGCCCTGCTTCATGCAATGAGCCGCCATGTTATCTGTAATTACCGTAACCGGAATGCCTTCTTGGACACATTCCCAAGCGGTGAGTTTTGCACCTTGCAGTCTGGGACGGGTTTCGTCGGCAAATACGCGCTCTAAACGTCCTTCACGCCATGCGGAACGCACTACACCTAATGCTGTACCATAACCAGCAGTGGCTAAAGCTCCAGCGTTGCAGTGAGTGTGAATTGTCAGCTTTTCTGGGCTATCGGGTAAGACTTTTAAACCATTGTCGCCGATCGCCTGACAAGTTTGCAAATCTTCCGCATTGATAATTTGGGCAGTTTTCAGAAGAATTTTTTTGATATCTTCTACAGTTCCCACAGTTTTATAAGCAACTTTCTTCATGCGGGAAATTGCCCAAAATAGATTTACCGCAGTTGGACGAGTAGAAGCCAACATTTGAGCGACTTTTTCCAAAGAGTTGAAAAACTCATCGCGGTTATCTGTCTCAATTTCCCTCGCACCAAGATACATCCCATAAGCTGCTGCAACACCAATCGCCGGCGCACCTCGAACTATCATAGTTTTAATTGCCCGTGCCATATCTTCGCTGCGGTGAATTTCGACAACAGCATACTCATTCGGTAAGCGAGTTTGGTCAATGAGTGAAACCGAGTCGTTGTGCCAAATAACCGGGTAAACTTGATTCGTCTGATTCATGGTTAAAAATTAGAGATTGTAGTATCTCGCAACAAAATACCAACTTGTAGTACGGTGGGCAATATTTGTATGTAATTACAGTATAGTTAAAGAGCGAAAATCTACTGCTGCTGACTATCGTTTCCAGTTGAATTATTTTGTCTTTTTCTGCCAAAAAGGTTGCCGAAAATCTTCTGGATAAAAGCTATGACTGCTACTACTGCAATTATGATAAATTTCTTGGCAGCAAGAAGTGCTAAAAGTATACCTTTGAATAAACCAGTTTTTACCGCGACACCACCACCAATTAAAGCTGCTATCCCGTAGCTGGCAATTTTATCTGAATTCGGATTGAAATCTTCATAGCGATAGCCGGGATTAAATGCCACACTCGAAAGAACTTTCGGACTGTCTTTCTCAATTAAATTGAGTTGTTCTAAACCTGCAACTGCATTTAAAACTATAGCGATTCCCACTCAGGTGAGGTACAAAATTATATGGCGGGTTGTAGGGGCACGGCACTGCCGTGCCCCTACGGGTGTACCTCATTAAACCGAGAAACGCTATAACACACCTTTACGTTCCAAAACGCGAATGTTGTAGTTGAGGGTGTGTTCGTCGCTGTCGCTAACCTTTAAGTCTTTCGCCCAATATAATTGATGATGTACTTTATCGTAAAAAGGTTGTTTTGCCCAACCAACTATTTCAATTGCCGGATATCCTTGTTTGACTAGCTGTTCGTTTCTTTCTTTCGTCGCTTCTTGCATTGTTTTCAGCAGTTTGCTGTAGTCGATGCTTTCAGCTTCATCATCTTTGACATAGCCATCTTCTTGATAGGTGATGACAACACCCCAAGAATTCTTTGATAGAGGATTAAATTTAGCTGGTACTAGCATTCCCAAAGTACCATTGCCAGATGGATTTCCCCATATTTTTTCTAAGACAATTTGCGTTTGCTGAGAATTCAGATATCGTAACTCGGCAGGGACATTTACTGTAGCGACTCCGGACTGCAATGTGATTTTACCTGTTTCATATTTAAGCTGACTGGCAAGCAATTCCAGATTATCAGCGCCTAGGGCAATATTCGATAACCCAATTACTAATATAAACGATGCGATCGCCAAAATAACTCGCTGAAGAATTCGCATATTGCTCCCCTTGTGTAAAAAATTACCTGAATTCTGATGATTTACGTTAATCTATGTGCTTTACAAAGGGGGATGCAATAATTGCGGAAATTTTCATTCCTACAAATCAAATTGCAAATAGGTAATTGTATTTGCGTTCTTCCTAAGTACATTTACTATTACCTATTACCAAGTAGTCAGCGCTACCCTACGGTAAAGCTACGCTAACAGCGCTCTTTGCGCCGACTACAAATTTCAAAGCCGCCTTAACAAACGTGCCATTTATTACCGAATCGCTTTTTAACTCACAGCTGACGGTTGCTTACTATTAAAGAAAGCTTGCATCACCGTTTCCGCCATTTGCGGACTAGTTAAACCTAATTCTGCCTTAGATTCATTCGGTTCGGCATGATCTACCAAAATATCGGGTACACCAATTCGCTTCACGGGAACCACAATATCAGCATCTAACAGCGCTTCTGCTACAGCTGAACCGAAACCACCCATGAGACAGCCTTCTTCTAAAGTGACAACGCGCCCGATTTTTTTCGCCAAAGGTAAAATTAATTCTGTATCCAGAGGCTTGACAAAACGAGCATTTATGACAGTGGCTTGTATTCCGTGTTCGTTGAGAATCTCGGCAACTTGCATCGCTGGATAAACCATTGTGCCGTAACCTACTAATAACACATCATCGCCATTGCGGAGAATTTCGCCTTTGCCGATTTCCAGAGGTTCCCAGCCTTCTTCCATCAAGGGAACGCCGTAACCATTACCGCGAGGAGTACGCATAGCGATCGGTCCAGTGGTATGATTAATCCCAGTCACCACCATTTGTTGCAATTCCGCTTCATCTTTGGGTGCCATCACCACGATATTGGGAATGCAACGCAGATAGGCGATATCATACATACCTTGGTGCGTCGGACCATCAGCACCGACAATTCCCGCCCGATCCATACAGAAGAACACGGGCAAGTTTTGGATGCAGACATCATGAATTATTTGGTCGAAGGCGCGTTGCAAAAAGGTAGAATAAATGGCAACCACAGGGCGTATACCTTCAGCAGCGAGTCCTGCTGACATGGTAACGGCGTGTTGTTCGGCAATACCGACATCAATATATTGATCGGGCAATTTTGCTTGAAGTTTGTCTAAACCTGTTCCCGTAGCCATCGCTGCCGTGATCCCGACAATTTTCGGGTTTTGTTCGGCGAGTTTCACTAAGGTGTGGGCAAAGACTTTAGCATAAGCCGGGGGTTTGGGTTTGCTGGAAGGAACGGCTTTGCCAGTTGTCACATTAAACGGATTTTGGGCATGGTAGCCTACTTTGTCTAGTTCGGCAATTTCATAACCTTTGCCTTTTGTGGTGGCTACATGCACCAAAACTGGTCCGGTCATCTTATGTGCCTGTTCAAAGGTGGCGATTAATTCTTCTAAATTATGCCCGTCTACAGGTCCGATGTAGGTAAAGCCGAGTTCTTCAAAGACTGCGCCGACTTTGGGAACGGCTAACCGCTTCATTCCTTCTTTGATGCGTTCTAATTCCGGTGAAAGAGATTCGCCGACAAAGGGAATTTGCTTGACTTGTTCCTCAAAGTTATCTTTAATAAATTGTACCGGCGGACTGAGACGCATTTTGTTGAGGTAACGAGGAATCGCCCCAACGTTGGGAGAAATTGACATTTCGTTGTCGTTGAGGACAACTAACAAGTTAGTTTTGGGCAAGTGTCCAGCATGATTGATGCATTCTAACGCCATACCGCCAGTTAGCGCACCATCACCGATAATGGCGACAACTTTAAATTTTTCGCCTTTCATATCTCGCGCTAAAGCCATACCCAATGCCGCTGAGATACTGGTTGAAGCATGTCCCGCGCCAAAGTGGTCAAACTTACTTTCACCGCGCTTGAGATAACCGGCAATTCCATCTTTTTGCCGCAAGGTGTGGAAATTATCGTAACGCCCTGTAATTAGTTTATGGGGATAA
This sequence comes from Tolypothrix sp. VBCCA 56010, assembly GCF_050875635.1. Lineage (NCBI taxonomy): Bacteria > Bacillati > Cyanobacteriota > Cyanophyceae > Nostocales > Tolypothrichaceae > Tolypothrix > Tolypothrix sp. VBCCA 56010. The sequence continues at coordinate 32,174 of NZ_JBPAOH010000074.1, read as the reverse complement.
GCTTGGTGTCCGACATCCCAAATGACTTTATCACAATCTAAATCTAGTGTCTGATAAAGCCCTAGGGTTAACTCTACAACACCTAACCCCGGTCCCAGATGTCCCCCAGTTGCGGCTACGGTTTGCAGATGCTTATCCCGAATTTGACGGGCAATTTGCTGCAACTGCCTAATCGATAAGCCGTGTAACTGATTGGGATGGGTAATTTCACTCAGGTGCATACTAATAGGTTTTCCTCTCTACTGATCGTATTATTATTTTCCCACGCTGATGTTGCCACTTGAGAGGAGAATGTGAAAGGGGGGAGGGGGGGAGTGGGGGAGATGAGGGAGATGAGGGAGATGAGGGAGGAATTACCCATTCCCCATGCCCCATGCCCTATGCCCTATGCCCCATGCCCGATGCCCTATGCCCCATGCCCCATTCCCCATTACCCACTGTCATCTATTCGGCGCTGGTGGTGCTTCTGGTGTTTCGGGTTGTGGCTGTTGTCTTTGCAAATATTTACTCAAGACGTATGCCATATCTCCGCGTGTCATGGGTTTTAATGGGGCTATATTACCTTGTGTGTCTGTGTTGACGAATCCTTCACTAATGACTGTGGCGATCGCTTTTCTTGCCCAATCTGGAATTGTCTGCGCGTCTGGATGCGAAGCAAGAATTTCATTTACTGTATCGTCGGGAAACTGAAATACTCCATAAGCTTGGGCAAAAATCGCTAAAGCTTCTGCCCTTGTCACTTTTTGGTTAGGGAAAAACATATTTCCCCGATAGCCTTTCATAATCTCAGTTTTTAAGACTATTTGAATATCATTAAATGCTGGATTTGACGGCGTTACATCGGGAACTACTAAATTCTCTTTACTAATAGCCTGTCTTTTATCCAGTCGAAATGCTTTTACCATAATTGAAGCTAATTCGGCACGACTGATTAACCTTTCTGTATAAAAGTTGCCATCAGGATAGTTTGTCATTAACTTTGCTGCAACTACCTGCTGAATCGAATCCGATGGTATAGCAGGTTGCGCGTTAACACGCTGCGGAAAATATTGTATTGCTACTATCGTAATAATACTTAGTAGCTGATGCATGATTTTAACCATTTTTATAATGCAAATGCGGTACTTTGGTTAACATCAATTGTGATTAACTTATCTGGTGACGAATTGATGCTTGGCGATGTTGCCAACCCGCTTGCTAAGAAAAGGGGAATGGGGAAGGGGGAAGGGGGAAAGGGGAAAGGGGAAGGGGGAAGGGGGAAGGGGAAAGGGGAAAGGTAAAAGGTAATAGATTTTTACTTTTACCTACTCTGTTATTTTGCCGGACTGTAACGGGGATGACAGTCTTTCAAAGGCTAACGAAACATACTACTTACAGAGCTATCTTCGTGAATTCTCCAGATGGTTTCTCCGAGCAGATTAGCCACTGAAAGGACGACGAGTTGTTCAAAGCGATCGCTATTCGGAATGGGAATCGTATTTGTAACGATCACTTCCTCAAACACACCACTGGATAGCCGCTCAATTGCAGGTGGAGAGAACACCGCATGAGTTGCACAAGCATAAACCTGACGCGCCCCTTCTTCACGCAATAACTGCGCCCCAGCTGCAATTGTGCCGCCAGTGTCGATCATGTCGTCTACCAACACCGCCGTTTTGCCCTTAACATCGCCGATGACATTCATCACTTCAGCGACATTGTGAGCTTGACGGCGTTTGTCAATAATTGCTAAGGGGGCATCATCCAGCTTTTTGGCAAATGCCCTTGCCCGCGCTACACCGCCAACATCCGGCGAAACTACTACTAAGTCAGGCAGTTTCTTACTTGCCAGATAATCTAGCAGCACTGGCGAACCATAAACATGGTCAAAGGGTATATCGAAATAGCCCTGAATTTGTGCTGAGTGCAAATCCATTGCCAAAACTCGGTTTGCACCAGCTTGGGTAATTAGGTTAGCAACCAGCTTGGCGGTGATTGACTCTCGTCCTGCGGTTTTGCGATCGGCGCGGGCGTAGCCATAGTAAGGAATTACTGCCGTTACCTGCCGCGCAGAGGCGCGACGACAGGCATCAATCATAATCAGCAATTCCATTAAGTGGTCGTTGACCGGTTGACACGATGGCTGAATTAAATAAACATCACAACCGCGAATCGATTCTTGAATTTGAACGTAAAGTTCTCCATCCGCAAATCTTTTGCGAATCATTGGTCCCAAGTCCATGCCCAAATAACGAGCAACTTCCTGAGACAGCGGTACGTTGGCAGAACCAGAGAACAGCCGCAGGCGATGATTTTCAGTCAGTCCAGTTGCAGCTGGCTGCACTTTTAAACTTGCAGAACTGAGCACAGCAGATCCTCTATGTGCATTCATGGCAATCTTATCATCAGATATTTAGCAGATTTAACCGAGATAGTCAGAGAAAACATTTGTAAGTTTTTTTGAAGCTTTCATAAAAAGTCTCAATATTCCTCCATAAAGCGATCGCGTTGTCATTTTCAAAGACGTTCTGGCAAATCAACCATAGACAGCTTAACTGACATTAAGTTTTTCAACTAGATGCATTATTTAGATGTTTTTGCTTGAGGTAAAAAAAAACCAACTCCTTCGAGGTTGGTTCGGTAGAGCATTTTCCTCTACCCACCTTATTTATAACTGAGCGCCAAGGATTCACAGGTTAAGTGATATCAAAGCAGGCACTCGTTAAGTAGAAACACCTGTGAATAAAAATCACTCGTGGCAATTGAATATTCTATGATACTAGCGGCAAATTTATAAAATGGCAGATTTAATTTAAGCTTTTAAATCTAATTACACATCTCACACCACTTTAAGTTATAACTCTTGACAAGCTAATATCTGGCGAAAGGCTGAGGAATTTTCACTTCCTTATGACCAGCACCTTTTTGCACAAAACGCTACCGTAGAAAGTGACAAATAAAGGTAAAAGGATGAGGAACTAGGGACTAGGGACTAGGGACTAGGGACTAGGAACTGGAAAAAGAATTATTCCCCATTACCTATTACCCCATTACCCCATTACCCATTACCCATTACCCATGCCCAATGCCCAATGCCCAATGCCCCATTACCCAATTAATCGATGATGCAACCACCCATTACTGTTGGTACTGTCCTACAAAACCGCTATCGCATAACTCAAATTCTCGGTCAGGGGGGATTTGGCAGAACTTATTTGGCAGAAGACCAAAGGCGATTTAATGAACTTTGTGCGATCAAAGAATTAATTCCCACGGCTACTGGAACTGGGGCTTGGGAGAAAGCACAAGAACTCTTTGCACGAGAAGCAGCAATTTTATACCAAATTCAACATCCGCAAATCCCACAATTTAGAGAAAGATTTGAAGAAGACCAGCGCTTGTTTTTGGTGCAAGATTACGTTGCTGGTAAGACTTATCGCGCAATCCTAGACGATCGCAAGGCTGTTGGTCAAAGTTTCACGGAAGCGGAAGTTTTGCAGTTGATGCGTTCTTTGTTGCCAGTGTTAGAGCATATTCACGGACGAGGAATTATTCACCGAGATATTTCACCGGAAAATATTATTTTGCGAGAAAGCGATCGCCTACCTGTTTTAATTGACTTTGGGGTGGTGAAAGAACTGGCAACTAAATTACAATCTTTAAATGCGTCAACGCCTGTCACGACTGTGGGAAAATTAGGCTACGCGCCGAGCGAGCAAATGCAAACAGGAAGGGCTTACCCCAGTAGTGATTTGTATGCGCTTGCAGTCACAGTGCTAGTTTTGCTGACGGGTAAAGAACCGCAAGAATTATTTGATGAAAATCAACTAACTTGGAATTGGCAAAAGTTGGTGAAAGTCGATCCGCGATTTGCTCAAATATTAAATCGGATGTTGAGTCATTCACCAAGCGATCGCTTTCATAGTGTCGCCGATCTCACCCAAGCTTTACAAGTTTTGGGGCAACCAAATCAGGCAAACCCACCTTTGTCCAACATGCAAACAGTCGCTGTCGGTGGTCGTCCAGATCCAATCCCACCTGTCGCACCTAAAAGATTAGATCCGGTAATTCCCGATCCGCCCAGCAATTCTATTTTAGATAATCCCTTGGCGCTGGGTGCAATTGGCAGTGCCGTAATTATCTTAGCAGGAGTCGGTTCTTGGGCAATAGTCAGTTCTATCCGCAGTCAACCAAAAACATTAGCACCAGAAACGCCGCCACAAACTTTTCCTTCGCCAGTTATTACAGGTAATGCTACACCGACACCGACATTTACACCTACACCCACACCTACCAATGTTGAGCCTATTGTCACTAAGAAACGCTTAACTTTTGTCACTCCAAATCAACTCAATCTTGATGGTACTATCAAAGCAAATGAAATAGTTGAATACAGCTTTTTTGGCAGGAAAGGTTCAAAATTAATTGCATCGCTATCCCCAGAAAGTAAGAATGTTTTGCTAACAGTTTTATCTCCCAATCGACAAGCAATAGATAATTCGGCACAGCAAGTTACATCCTATGAGGGAATATTGCCTGAAAGTGGCAGATATATTATTCAGTTAACAGCACCAGAAGTACCTGAAAGCAATTATGTTCTTAATGCCGGGTTAGAAAATTTAGAACCGACACCGACAATCACGCCAACATTAGAACCGACTTTTACGCCTACACCAGAGTCTACACCGACGCCGACAATCACGCCAACACTCGCGCCAACATTTCCAGCACCACCTGTTAACAATTCGCCTACACTTCCTCCTTTACAGCCGCCGGAGTTTCCGTCTACATCTCCTCAAGAAGAAAATAATAATCCGCCTGTTGAGCAAACACCTATTCCTAATCGCAATTAATAATATGTGATATTAGAAAAAAATTGATTAACTAACCGCAGAGACGCAGAGAACACAGAGGAGGAGGAAGGGGAGAGTTTAGGGAATGATTTAGGATTACCATATACCATTTCAGTTGAATAAAGTAAATAGGGTAAATTCAGTGCTAAGAATTAATAATTGTCAATGAATACATTACTAATTACGGGAACGGATACGGAGGCTGGTAAAACTGTTTTCACAACAGCGTTAGCAGCTTATTGGCAAATATATTATCCGCAGCGACGTTTGGGAATTATGAAACCGATTCAATCGGGTGAAGGCGATCGCGAACTTTATCAAAAGCTGTTTTCTTTAGATCAATCTGCGTCAGAAATTACACCTTTGTATTTTCAAGCACCTCTGGCGCCACCTATTGCCGCAGCAAAAGAAAATCGAGAAGTAGATTTAGGGTTGGTGTGGCAAACTTTGGAAAAAGTGCGATCGCGTCATGATATTGTTTTAATAGAAGCTTTGGGCGGATTAGGTTCACCCATCACTGATGAGTTGACGGTAGCAGATTTAGCAGGGGAATGGCGTTTGCCGACGGTATTGATAGTACCAGTGAAATTGGGAGCGATCGCCCAAGCTGTAGCGAATGTAGCATTAGCTAGACAATCCCGCGTGCATTTAGTTGGTATTGTCCTCAACTGCGTCGAACCGCGAACTGAAGCCCAAATCGCTGACTGGACACCACCACAATTAATTCAATCATTGACTAATACGCCTGTTTTAGGTTGCGTGCCTTACTTAGAAAATACATCTGATTTAGAGAAAATGGCACAAGTAATATCAAATTTAGATTTGGAAACTTTAACTATTTGAGAAGTTTAATTATCTGCTCGTAACGCACCCTACAATCGTTTTATGTTTAATTTGGTTAGGTTACTTGTCAGTCCGATACCTTAGATAGATGGTTTAATCAATGGTGTCCCACACTTGGAGCAGAATTTGAAATTAGGCGGATTATTATTACCACAATTGGTACATACAATATGATTTTTAACTAGAGTTTGAGGCTGAGAAGCGCTATTACCAACATTAGTTAAATCAGGTTCACTTGGTGCGTTATTCCTGTCAATAAACTGAAGATTTGGTACGGTCGTTGATTGAACAGATACTGACGCCATCTGGGCAAAATGTTCGAGCAGCATTCGATGAACAAAAATGTAACCACCCCCAACTTTTTGTAAAAAGATGCGTTCAGTGCCATAGTCAAGAAAGTGGGCATAGTTCCTGGGGATATAACCTTTACTGTAAAGAATAAAGCGTAAGGTAAAATGTTGGATGCAGGCTTTACCACCCCCAAAAATTAGCCCAAAAATTAGCCCAAAGTCCAGCCCCAAAAGTACCAAATTTCGTTTACCGATTAATTGTCCGATTAATATGCCAATTAATCCACTAATTAATCCAATAATCACAGCATTCCTGCCTGAGTTTGAAATACCCTGATTGGGACTTGTTTTTCTCTCTATTTCTGGACCTCTCAACCCACCAGGCAGCCCTAAAATCAGTGCAGCAATTAGCCAATAAACCACCCCCAAAAACAGCTTCAATTCTAAATTCTTTCCATTAAGCAGCCCCAGAATCAGCCCCAGAGGTAGTGTAACAACTAGCCCATTCATCAGAAGCTTCCTTGCTTCTTGCCAAGACCACAATTTCAGGGTTTCAACTGTTTTGATTTCTGTCATCTGCGATAATAAACTCAGTCCGCCAATAGGTACACCAATTAGCAAACTAAGTTGAAAAGACTTACTTTGATCTAGCAATCCGATTAACCCACCAATCAGTCCCCCAAGTAGCCCCCCAATCAGAAAACTTCCAATCCTATAAAGTATTTTTTGAGTCTTAGTCTGGAACCAAGTAGGCTGCAATCCTTCGATTAAAAACATCGTCTGAGAGGTTTGAGACAAACGCTTTGCTAGCCAAATTAGCCAGCGCATTGCTTGTTCTTTCGGGTATTTCTGTTTAGCTTGCTTGCGGCTAAACATCGTTTCAATATAAGTATTAAACAGATGCCGACGGTGTTCTTCTATCGAGTTTGTTTGGGGTAAGTCTTCAACTAATTTGCCCTCATATGCCAGGGTCATGACGCTGAGAGTCAGGGGAGATTTGGCTAACTCTTGCAGTGCAGTATCTTTTTCAAGTAGTGTTCTCAAGGCTTCTAATTGATTGCCAGCACTGTTTAGATATTGCTTAATCTGCTCATCGGTCAATGATTGGACGCAGATTGCACCTTGTAGTTGCAGACGAGTAGAGAGAGCTTTATAATCTTGGATGCGGCTACACACGATTATCTCGGTTTGCCCATGCTTTTGCATGAATTCATTTAACGCTTGAACACAGTCTTCCCGATACTCAGACTTCACCTCATCCAGACCATCCAGCGTCAGTAGCAGTTGTTGCTCTTTAATCCAAAGTTTAGCTAGGGATTTGGAAACTTTATATTGCCTATTCAATTCTTGAACAAGCCAATCAGCAATATTTTGCCGCTTACTTGCCCAAGAGGATAAATTAAATACGACTGGAATCGGTCGGCTTAAGTCCTCTTGAGTACGAGTTATCAAATGCTTTGTCAGTGTCAGGAGGGTTGTGGTTTTACCCGCTCCAGGTTCTCCTAATATCAGAAGAGTTCGTCCCTCTCCCATCTGAGTGAAGACATCTGTTACCCCTACTGCCTTGGGTAGTGCTTGTCCAGATTTATCAGGCAACTCGTCAATACCAAGATGTTCTACTGCGTCTAATCGCTCTTCCAGACTTAATTCAATCATCACTCTGGTATGCAATGACTTTTCTAAGACACCTTCAATCCAATAATTTTTAACTTTATTGAGCAAAACCTTACGTTGTTTATACTCTTCCTGAGTAGTAGGTTTTGCAACATCAAATGTGCGACGACCTAGGAAATCAGATATCTGAAAAAGACTTTTATTTATATAAATGACGCTTCCCTGAATGAAGTCACCTTGGATATAATCACCCTCAATTGACTCATTATAATTGCCGCTTCTTATATTAATACTGCGGTTTTCAGGCCCTTGATTTGTTGTCATAATATAACCAGCGTGAAGTTATTAAATAACAAGAAAAGCAGAGGAGTAAATTTTACAGAAAAAATAGAATGTATTAAGGCTTAATTACCCTTAGTTTTCTGCCAATCTTCCAAAGCAGCAATGACAAAGCTAGCTGCTGGATGATTGAGTAATTGTCCAAAAGCCTCCACACTACTTGCTTTCAATACACTAAGTATCCTCTCTTTTAAAGAAAAATTATTTTCAATACTCTTAATAGTTTCGGCAGCTATTTGCATTTTACCCAAGGTGGTATCAGTAGGATAAAATTTGTCTAGTTGTTCAAGTAGTTTTTGAATGTCAGCAGCAACTTCAGTAAGGCTTTGCTTTTCACTATTAGCATAATAATTACCTTGTACATAATTGCCTTCAATGCGCTCGTTGTAGTTACCGCTTTTTATGTTGATAGTGCGTTGATCAGCCATATTATATTTTTCTTCCTTATCTTGGGAAATTCTTTTATTATTAAAAAGTCTAATGCCTATATCTTTGTTAATTTTGATGGTGGTAATTAAAGACTGCGGAATGCCATTTAGATCAATATTATTAGAGCCTAGTTGAAAAGCATCCTCATAGTTTCTCCCAGCACCAATCACATCATAAAACCCTTGGGCAAATTTAATTGCTGCATCATCTCGTATAGAACGCTCCATGCCAATAACGCAATAAATATGTTTATGAATTTCTTCAGCCTGGACTTCTGAATAGCAGGCATTGAGTAGCACACATTCAATTGTGTTTTGAAAATTCTTAAATAAGTCTGTTAGTGATTTTGTACTTACTAATTGCATTTCCCCAGAGTTATTCTCTAAAGCTATACCTCCTGAAGGTGAATTCAAACGGTAAGCTTCGCGCTGTTGTAATTGCCTGGAGTTATTTTTGACAACTATGTTATTATTTGCTGTTCCATGTCCGGAGAAATGCAGTATCTGTGGTTCGCAATCTAACAAAGCACGACGCAAATCATCAATCCGAACAGCCCCCTCAGTAATAACTTCAAAATTATCTCGATATTTGGAACGTCTCAACGCTGTTTTTATTTCCCGAATTTCCTCATCTAAACGTAGCCAATCTGTGTTTCTCGGATTAGCTGATAAAATTAGAATTTTTTTCATACTTTTGGATGAAGACAGAATCTACAATAAAATGTACTGATTCTATATCTATGTTGAGTTTTTTTGAACCTCAAGCTGTTCCAATCAGTTTGAGTTACACAAATGAGCTTGTACTTAATATAGTACACAGGTTTAACTTGAAGCATTTACCTGTTTATGGATGCAAGCGAAGTGAAAATATACGTAGAAGTTGAAATATACGTAGGGTGCGTTAGCGATAGCGTAACGCACCCTACAAATACTTACGCACGAGTCACGGAATAACGAACCGCGTTCGGCTTTGCCGTCTCCGAAGGAGAAGGCACGAAGGACACGTTCGCCCTTGGCGTCTCCGAAGGAGAAGGAATAAGAGTTGCAGAGAGTTTTTGTGTAAGTCCTGTAAACTAGGAAAATAACATCAGTTAGCCGTTTTAAATTAACCTGTTTAAACAATGATTTCCACATTCCCTAACGCTCAAAATGTAAATCTATCTCGCGTCCGCTTGGATATTAGATCGCTACAACCTCAACTTGTAGAATGGCGACGCCGACTGCATCAACAACCAGAGTTAGGTTTTCAAGAAAAACTCACTGCTGAGTTTGTTTCACATAAGTTGCAAGAATGGGGAATTGAGCATGAAACGGGAATTGCCCAAACTGGAATTGTAGCAACAATCAAAGGTGGTAAAATTGATAGTGGGAAAGTGTTGGCAATTCGGGCAGATATGGACGCTTTGCCGATTCAAGAACTCAACGAAGTGCCATATAAATCACAACATGATGGTGTAATGCACGCTTGCGGTCATGATGGACATACAGCGATCGCTTTAGGTACAGCTTACTATCTGCAATCAAATCGCCAAAACTTCGGCGGCACTGTCAAAATCATCTTTCAACCAGCGGAAGAAGGACCCGGAGGTGCAAAGCCGATGATTGAAGCTGGGGTACTGAAAAACCCTGATGTGGATGCAATTATCGGTTTGCATTTGTGGAATAATTTGCCTTTGGGAACTGTCGGTGTCCGCGCTGGAGCATTAATGGCAGCGGTAGAATGCTTTAAATGCACGATTTTGGGCAAAGGTGGACACGGGGCAATGCCTCATCAAACGATTGATTCTATCGTAGTTGCTGCCCAAATAGTTAACGCTTTACAAACTATTGTCTCACGCAACGTCGATCCAATAGATTCGGCGGTGGTGACAGTCGGAGAACTTCACGCGGGAACCAAGCTGAATATTATTCCCGATACAGCAAGAATGAGTGGGACGATACGTTATTTTAAACCTGATTTAAAAGGCTTTTTCCAAAAGCGAATTGAGCAGATTATCGGCGGAATTTGTCAGAGTCATGGTGCGAGTTATGACTTAGAATACTGGGAACTTTACCCACCAACTATCAACGATGCAGGGATGGCAGAATTTGTGCGATCGCAAGCCGAACAAGTGATAGAAACTCCTCTGGGAGTTGTCCCAGAATGTCAAACAATGGGCGGCGAAGATATGTCATACTTCTTACAAGCCGTTCCCGGTTGTTATTTCTTCCTCGGTTCTGCAAACCCTGCCAAAGACTTAGCATATCCGCATCATCATCCCCGCTTTGATTTTGACGAAACCGCTTTACCAATGGGTGTAGAAATCTTCGTCCGCTGCGTCGAAAAATTCCTATCGTAGTAAGCGCTTTAGCGCTTTTCCTTAAGCGCTGAAGCGCTTACTACGGTCGCAAACTTAGGTAAATTTTCCTGACGCCACTTCGCATCCGTTTTCCGATTTGTTCGCAATTCCAAAACCCGAATTCCCTTACTTGGTAGCGGGTTTAAGTTTTGTTGCAACTTCTCCCAAGAAGTAATCAATTCATGCTCTACTCCATAAGTGGCGCACAATTGAGCAAAATCAATATCTTGCGGAGTGGCAAAAAATTCTTCAAATGGCGGGTCAAATTGAGCGATGGGTAACATTTCAAAAATTCCACCGCCATTGTTATTAATTAACACGATGGTTAGATGTCCAACAAACTTATTTCTAATTAAAAAGCCATTCGTATCGTGCAATAAAGATAAATCTCCAGTTAACATAACACTGCTTTGATGGCGATGGGCGATTCCTAAAGCAGTGGATAATGTACCATCTATACCATTCGCACCTCGATTAAAATGCGATCGCACTCCTAAATTATTCGGCTTCCAGAAAAATTCTACATCACGAACCGGCATACTATTGGCGATAAATAACGGCGTTCTCGCTGGTAGCATTTGTGAAAGCAACCAAGCAGCTTTGCTTTCGACTAACTCATTCATTGTCGCCATAGTTTGGTCAACATTTGACCTAACTTGCGCTTCCGCATCACACCAAAGTTGAAGATAGGGAGAGGGGGGGATGGGGAGAGGGGGGGAGGGGGGGAAGGGGAGAGGGGGGGAGGGGGAGAAAGAAGAATTATTCTCCTTGTCTCCTTGTCTCCTTGTCTCCCTGTCCCCTTGTCTCCTTGTCTCCCTCTCCCCCACTCCCCCTCTCCCCCTGTCCTCCACTCCCTGCGCTAGCTGTTCAATCGATACTCGTAGGTGAATTGTCTTTCCGTGGAGGGGGTCAAGGTTTTGGTCGCTAGGGTCAATTATCCAGCGTTTGGGTTGTGTAGTATTTAGCCAGGTACGCAGTTGTTTACTGGTGGGAAGTTCCCCGATTTGAATTACTATTTCTGGTGCAAGCTGTTGGGAAAGCTGCTGCAAACGCAAAATTAGGTCATAGGTAGATATTAAATAGGGGTTGAGGTCGGCATAATTTCTTACAGGTGAGAGTCCCTCTGCGAGAACCGGGAATTTTAAGGTTTGGGAAAGTTGCGCGATCGCACTACAATATTCTTTTGGCTGCTGCACGCTCGCAACGCCGGCAATTATTATCCCTCGTTGAGATTGTAACCATTCTTGGGGAATGGTGAGCCAGCGCGGTCTTGGGGGTCTCCCCCATGAGCGACTGGCGAACCCCGAAGGGGGGATTGGGGAGTAGAAAGTGGGGGAAAAAGTTGTTATTGCAGAAAAGAATTCTTCTGGGTCAATTTCTAGTTGTATATTTGCATCGGGAATTGGTGCGAGGGGGTCGCGAAAGGGTACATTTAGATGTACTGGACCTGGGACAGGGTAGAGCGATCGCTCCCATGCATGAATTACCGTTTGTCGCAGAAAGCAGCGCATTTGCATATCTGGTGATGGTAAAGCTAACTCTGTTTGCCAGTTTGGGTAATTTCCATATAGCTTTAATTGGTCTATGGTTTGTCCGGAGTGGCAATCTCGCAATTCTTGCGGTCTATCAGCAGTTAATATCAACAAAGGGACGCGACTTTCTCTAGCTTCAATGACTGCTGGGTAAAAGTTTGCTCCTGCGGTTCCCGAACTGCAAATCAATACTACAGGACGTTTGGTTGCTTTGGCTACTCCCAAAGCGAAAAAAGCAGCGGAACGTTCATCGAGAATGGAAATCGCTTCAATATTATATGAAGCTTTGGCAAAGGCGAGGGCTAAAGGTGTGGAACGCGAACCAGGACAAATTACCGCACAAGTCAATCCTAAGCGCAAAAGCGTTTCCGCCAAGATAAAAGCCCAAAGTTGATTAGTATTGTTAAAGGCGATCGGCATTAATTTAAATAAAGGGGAATGGGGAATGGACATTGGGCATTGGGCATTGGGCATTGGGCATTGGGCATTGGATAAATTCTTCCTTGTCCCGTAGTCCCCTAGTCCCCAGTCGCTAGTCCCTAGTCCCTAGTCCCTAGTTTCTAGTTTCTAGTCGCTAATAAAGATAATATTAATTTTAGATTTTGTATGCGAGAATTCACTTTAAAATCCAGAATGCAAAATTCGCTTTTAGACTGAACTTTCATGGACTCGATTCATTTAACGGGAATTCGCTGCTATGGCTATACTGGCTATCTGGCTGAAGAACAAATACTAGGACAATGGTTTGAGGTGGATGTGAAGTTATGGCTGGATATCTCCACAGCAGCTAAAACTGACGCGATTGAAGACACTGTGGATTATCGCAGTGTCATCGCCAAAGTGCAACATCTAGTAAAGACATCTAAGTTTGCTTTGATAGAACGTTTAGTAGCGACGATCGCTGATTCTATTCTTATTGAATGCGATCGCGTCTCAACTGTGCAAGTCACTTTAAGCAAACCCGCTGCACCCATTCCCGACTTTGGCGGCAAAATTACCATTGAACTGACTAGAAGTAAGTCCAACCCATTTTAAAGCGATCGGGCAATTGGGCATTGGGCATTGGGAATTGGGCATTGGGAATTGGGCATTGGGCATTGGGCATTGGGCATGGGGCATTGGGAATTGGGCATTGGGCATTGGGCATTGGGCATTGGGCATTGGGCATTGGGCATTGGGTATTGGGCATGGGGCATGGGGAATTGGGCATTGGGCATTGGGCATTGGGCATTGGTAATAATTCTTTCCCCTTTCCCCTTTCCCCTTTCCCCTTTCCCCCTTCTTTGTGGTTTTATTAACTTTTAAATTATTTTTTCTCTGCATACGTAAATACCGCAAAGCATTAGTTCATTTTTCATCAAATAGTTACTTAGATATCAAAAACTGCCTTTAACTTTTATAGGACTTATGCACTCATGTCGTCAAAACTTTGAATTTATGTAGGGGCAATTCATGAATTGCCCCTACAAGACTTTAGTGGGTGCGTAAGTCCTATTTTAGTAATTTGAGGGCAATTTATCCCACGCATAAATAACTTGATATTAACTGCATGTGAACATCCAATTAATACCAAATACTGAGAATCCGCATAGTAACAAAAATGAGGGTAATAATTATTCAGCTTTTTTATTAAGGTATGACGCAGTTAGTTTAGAGATTGATTATTATAGGATTATTCTGTTTCAGATTGCGTTGACACCGACAACATCTGAGCCTTCGCAAATCGGTTATTTTAGCATGGACAGTCCGAAAATCCTAGTTGTTGAGGACGAAAAAGTCCTAGCCGTAGATATTAGAAACAGATTACAAAACTTAGGATACACTGTTCCGGATATCACTGATTCTGGTGAGGAAGCAATAAAAAAGGTAGCAGAAACTCATCCACATTTAGTGTTAATTGATATCTGCTTGTCAGGAAAAATCAATGGAGTGCAAGTGGCAGACATCATTCAGAATAATTTCGACGTACCTGTATTATATTTTACTGAGTCTTCGCAAAAGCCTACATTACATAAACAGCAATTAACTGAACCCTTTAGTTACATTCTCAAACCAATTGCAGAAAGAGACTTACATGTTGCGGTAGAAATGACTCTTTATAAGCACGAGATTGAAAAGAAATTAGAGGAAAAACATCAGCAATTGACTGCAATTATTAGTAGTATGGGCTGTGCCGTAATTGTTACAGATACAAATGGTTGTGTCCAAATTATGAATCCTGTAGCAGAAAAGCTAACGGGATTCAAGCAAAATGAAGCAATTGGTAAAGATTTAACCGAAGTTTTCAATTTGATTGACAAGGAGATGAACGAACCAATTGAAAATTTAGCAAAACTTGCAATAAAAGCGGATGCGGTTTTGAGTTTACCGGAAAACTGTACCCTGATTGCGAAAGATGGCAGACAAATAGCGATTGGAGATAGTGTTGCACCCATCCGCGATGATGATGGGAAAATAACTGGTGCGGTTTTAGTTTGTCAAGACATCAGTAAACGCAAGCACAAAGAAGCGCAACTGCTCCGCGATGCATTTTATGATGGGCTAACAGCACTACCAAATCGCATTTTATTTACAGATAGACTGAGACAAGCAATTGAACGAAGTAAGCGACGCAACGATTACGATTTTGCGGTTTTGTTTTTGGATTTAGACGGCTTTAAAGCAATTAACGATCGCTTTGGGCACTTGATGGGAGATAATTTCTTAGTAGCGATCGCTCGACGATTAGCTGAATGCTTGCGTAGTGGTGATACTGTCGCTCGATTTGGCGGTGATGAGTTTGCTATTCTTTTAGAAGAAATTAAAGACGTTAGCGGTGCTATCAATATTGCCAAACGCATTCATGAGTCTTTAGCATTGCCACTTAACCTTAATGGATATGACATAATTTGTACAGCCAGTATTGGCATAGCTTTGAGTGGCAGCAAGCATAACGATCCAGAAAGTCTGCTACGAGATGCTGATATTGCCATGTACCGCGCCAAGCACCAAGGTAAGGCTCGTTATAGTATATTTGATGAAGCTATGACTCGTTAGTTAGTTGATAGTTGATAGTTGATAGTTGATGGTTGATGGTTGATGGTGGTTGGTTGATAGTTGATGGTTGATGGTTGATAGTTGATGGTGGTTGGTTGATAGTTGATAGTTGATGGTTGATGGTTGATAGTTGATAGTGGTTAAAGAATACCGACTAACTACTACTAACCACGCTCCCACGCTCCCACGCTCCCACGCTCCCACGCTCCCACTAACTCCTGACTTTTAACTCCTAACTAATCCGTAAAAATTCTTGCAAAGCCGCTTGTATTTTTGGTTGCTGAATGTAAGCATCTGCCGCTTCAATGAAATTAGTGATATTCTCTAAACTGACATCATCAATATCATCGCTTAAGCGTTTGCCTGTTAATCTATCAAGTTTAAATTGCAACCGCACGCAGACGATTATTCATTATTTGATTGCTGATGTATTCGTAAACATCTGATGAGGCATCTAATAATAAACCAACGAGCGGCTGTGCCCATTGGATTGTACCCCAATTTTGCGCCTTTTCAAATGGAATAATCCGACGAAGAATCGCCTGTGCAAATGGAAAGTATGCTATTTCAATCGCAGCGATCGCAACGAGTGCTGCAACCAAGGAGCGAATTCCTCCACCATCCAAGCTCAAAATCCGAAAAGGCATAAGTGAGTGCAAATTATATATAAGTATCTTTCATAAATTTACATTAATTTTGAGAATTGCAAGACCCAGATCCCCGACTTCTTTAATAAGTCGGGGATCTTGTTATTATGTTAAAAACAAACTAGAAATTTTGGTGATGGAAAAAACCGAAAAACAGAAAATGCTCGCAGGTGAGTTATATTTAGCGACAGATCCAGAATTAGCTAGCGAAAATAAACGCGCATGTCGTCTGTTAAGACAGTACAACTCAACAACAGAAGAACAGCCAGAACAGCGAAGCAAAATCTTGCAAGAATTGTTTGGTAAAGTGGGGGAGAAAATTCAAATTGTGCCGCCATTTCACTGCGATTATGGCAGTAATATTTATGCAGGCAACAATTTTTCTATGAACTATAACTGTGTAATTTTAGACTGTAATACAGTCCACATTGGCGATAATGTTTTATGCGCTCCTTACGTGCAAATTTACACAGCTTACCATCCTACAGAACCAGAAATTCGTCTTTCTGGTAGAGAACTTGCTGCCCCAATTAAAATTGGCAATAATGTCTGGATTGGTGGTAGTGCAATTATTTGTCCGGGAGTGACAATAGGTGATAATACTACCATTGGTGCTGGTAGTGTGGTTGTAAAAGATATACCAGAAAATGTCGTAGCTGCGGGTAATCCCTGCCGTATTATTCGGCATGTTTAAAAATGGGTAATGGGTAATGGGTAATGGGTAATGGGTAATGAAAAATAAAATAATTACCAATTCCCAATTCCCAATGCCCATTGCCCATTGCCCAATTTAAAATTTGTATCCTCTAGCTAGCCAATAGTGCCAATCAGCGATCGCTTCTGTGGTTTCGCTATCAGCATCAATCGCTTCTATTTCCGATAGCTTGGCAGTAAACACATCTTCATCTTTACCACCAACGTAAACCACTTCTAACAGCATATCACGCTCGCACTCGTCTTCTGGTGCCATTCCCAGCACTTCGACTGTTTTTTCTTCCACGGTGGCTGATTTGCGTGTCTTCTTCTTCCACTTCGCGTTAAATGGAACGTTTAAAGTATCGTCAAGATAATAGTACCAACCCATCGCTCGTTCTTCTTTGTCTTCGGCATCGGCAATTATCTCAGTTTCAATGCGATCCTCGCGGCTTTGGTCTTTTTCAACGCTCGGCATAGAACACCCGATCAAAATGGTTGGACTATAGAATATGGTACTAGAGAGCGATCGCTTGTCAATTCCCTATCTGCTGTCTCACCCAACTACGGAATGAGCGAATCATCGCAATTTACCCAATATTCAGACTTTCTTGTATAAATCGAGGAATTTCTGTAGTTAAAGGTAAATTTGCAAAAGTTGGCGAAACATCACATTCAACATAAACATTCTCGCGCAGTTGGTAAATCTGCATTACAGGTTCGTTATAACGCCAAACTTCCGGTATACCCAAAGCCTGATAAATTGGCATTCTATCAACAGAAGAACTGGTGTAGTCTACCTCAATTACTAAATCAAGTGGTGGATCTTGTGTCAAGTTAAGATTTTGCTTTTGTCTTATCATCGGTTCATAAAAAATTGGCTAGAATCAGCAATTTTTTCAGCTAATACAACTTATGGTAGATGTGAAAAACCGTTTTGCAGTTTATTTTACCAATGTACTAAGGTTTAAAAACTAATTATTGTGGCTAGCTTAAAAGCATTTTCCGTAGTTTCTGTAGGTGTGACATTGATTGTTTGGGGTACAGAGAAAACTGCGACTGCGGCAACATTCAATGATGCACCTTTATTTAATGATGTGGCTAGTTACACTACAACAATCTCTGCGAATAATAACTTAGCCGATATCTACTTTCCTAATCCAAAAGATTTGAGAACTGGTAAATACTCGTTTCCTGTAGCGCTTTTTTTGCAAGGTGCGCTTGTAGATAAATCAAATTACTCAAATTACGCCAGTATAGTAGCTAGTTACGGATTTATTGTAGTTGTACCTAATAACGAACGTTTGCTTGGACAATTTGGTAAAGCACTTGCACCTCAAACCTCACAAATAAACGCTGTTTTGACACAAATGCTTGCAGAAAACTCAAATCCTAATTCACCTGTAAGTGGCGTTATCAATACACAAAAACTCGGCTTACTCGGTCACTCTTTAGGAGGTTTTGTTGGTCTTTCTGCTATTGCCAATCTTTGCCTTGTAAATGCTGGATGTCAAGGTTCATTTGAACGACCGAAAGAACTGATAGCCGGGGCATTTTTTGGTACAAGTCTTCGCGACATAAATGATGAATTTATCCCCATTAACAACTCCGGAATTCCCATTGCTTTGTTGCAGGGAACTCTTGATGGCAGAGCGCTTCCTTTTAGAGCGCAAGCAACTTATGATAATATTAAAGACGCTCCTAAGGCGTTAATTAGCATTATCGGTGCAAACCATTTTGGCATTACAAATACCAATAATCCTTTAGGTGCAGTACCAGACCCTAATAACCCGACAATCGAGCAAAATGTAGCAGTAGAAACTATAGCCCGCTGGAGTGGATTGTTTTTGCGTGCAAGTGTTCTTGATGATAAAGGTGCTTTTGATTATATTTATTCCACAGGTAATGTCGATCCAAAAGTGACAGTAATTAGTCAAACTAAATCTATTCCCGAATCATCTTCGGCATTAAGTTTGATGGTGTTAGGTGCGTGGAGTATCCTGTTGGGAATGAAGAAAAAAAATAAACGCTGGACATACAACACCTGATCAAAATGAAGGTATCAAGGAATTGGTTGGAAGAAAGGCGATCGCACTTTCAAATCTTAACAATGGGCTGGCGATCGCTCTTGTTGTCATTTTGACTCGATATTTATCTGTATAGATGTGTCTTGATTCATCGTTGTTTCTTCCACAGAACCAGTAGATTTTAGGCTCATCTGTGTCTGGGATTGTATAGATAATTTTGAACTGATTGGCATTAATTTATTGAGATTTATTAATGCTTGTCCCTGACCGTTGCCATTATACGATCTAAGAGTTATATTAATTCCTTTTGGTGTTTGTGGTAAATTCAAGTTTGTTGCCTTGGGTGCTTGTTGTTCTATACTGATATTGAGGCTAGCAATACCATCTTTGATTTCCACCAACTCGTTTATAGCTATTTGTTTGAGCTTTATTCCACCTAAATTTACTTCAGAAATAGTACGCCATTTAGCTCCTATACCCACCGCTTCTTGAGGTACTGGTGAGGATAATTGCTCTATAGAACTTGACATTTGATTTATTATTTGTTTCAAGCTTGGATCTAAATCTTGAGGTATGACAAAGTTAGCTTTTTTGGTATAACCGCGATTATCAATAATGACAGAACCCTTAAGTCCCTTCAGCTTTTTGATTTGCGATCGCATATTATTTAATACTTCTGGTGGGAAAGTTGACTTGCCTATCAAGTCTACATCCGAGTAAGAAAACTCATAGTTGACATCTCCATTAGGCTCTACCTTACTGACTACAGTATTTAGCGTGATTGCGGTTGTTGGTATTTTTAACGCAGGTGCAGCTTTACCATCTACAAGCATATTTATGTCTGTACTCATAGTCATATTTGCTGTTTCTTTGTTACCTACTGTCGGTTTAAAACGTAATTCTTGTCTGGGTTCAGCACCTGGGGAAATTAATTCTACTTGAGATTTGCCTGATTGAGTAACGTTTGATGTCGGATTTACTTTTTTTTGTGTTATTAATAGTGTTTCCGCTTCAACTGGTGCGATTGTAGGTTTTAATCCTACTCCTGCAATCATAAACACAATTCCACCAACAAATAAACTTTTTTTCATTGGTTACACCAATATATGAATATCTTTTTGTTATAGCAACATCTTTCGGTAATAAATTGTTATTAATAATATCTTTATCTTTATGTTAAATTACTTATACTGGGAGATAATTAGCATTGTCGTCTTTAATAGCAATAGCACCCCAGTTGCCAACACGCATACTGCTTGCTAAGACATATTTTTTTACATTTGTTTACAGTAGTGTTCGTATTAGGCGATGTCTACGACGGGCTACGCCTACGCACCCCAAACAGCTTATACTACTTATAGTATGACTCAAGGTAGGATATGGCGAAAATCTCTATTTCGTTGCCAGATGAACTACTAACTTACATCGACCAAAAAGTTGAAAACCGCAGTGCGCTGATTGAATCTCTCTTGCAGCAATGGCAGCAGCAACAAGAAGATGCAGCATTAGCGATCGCTTGTGCCTTGGTAGATGAACTTGAATTAGGTTGGGGTAGCGAATGGCAGAACGCAGCGATTACAGACTGGGAAGCATCCAGATTGTAACTTTTGACTTATCTGTAGGCACTGAAATTCGTAAAATACGTCCAGCATTAGTGATTTCTGGCACTGTCTTTAATGCCCAACGTAGTAAAGTTACAGTTTTACCCTTCACTTCAGCACGACCTAATGACCCTCGGATACAAGCAGCAGTGGTGGTAGTACCTTCATCACCACAAAATGGTTTATCTGTTGATAGCTTGTTGGTGTGCGTCGAACCGATGACCTTTGATAAAATACGCTTAATTCAAAGATTGGGCGAACTAGAACCAGAACTATTACAGCAAGCTCAAAACATCCTCCGTCGATACTTAAGCTTAAACACGGGATAATAAAATTGTGCGCTACTTCCTGAAATTATGACTATCATCGTCTTCGGCAGCATCAATATAGACTTGGTAGCAACAGCACCTCGCTTGCCAATTGCCGGCGAAACGCTGCTAGGAAACGATTTTTTTCAAGCACCGGGGGGTAAAGGTGCAAATCAAGCGGTAGCATCAGCTAGATTGGGAATTCCTACACAAATGGTAGGACGTGTTGGTGCAGATAATTTTGGTGCAGAACTTCTTAAAAATTTGCAAGCTTCTGGCGTACAAACTAACAATATATTCATAGATAAAACTGTTAGTTCTGGTGTTGGAGTTATCAGCGTTGATGTCAAAGGTGAAAATCACATCATTGTGATTCCCGGTGCAAATAAGCGTGTAAATAACGATGATATAGAACGATTATCGCACTTATTACCAACAGCTAAAGCGCTACTTTTACAATTTGAAATTCCCATGTCTGCTGTTGTCACTGCTGCGAAAGCGGCACGAGATGCACAAGTAAGAGTAATTCTCGACCCCGCACCCGCACAAAATGATGTGCCAGATGAACTTTACCGCTTGGTGGATATTATTACACCAAATGAAGTTGAGGCGGGGCAATTGGTGGGTTTTCCGGTGGATGGGGAAGAGTCAGCAGCAAAGGCAGCGGCGGTGTTGTTGCAAAAAGGCGTGAAAAATGCGATCGTCAAATTAGGCGCTAAAGGTGTTTTTTGTGCAACTCCTGAAGAAAGATTTTTTATACCTGCGTTTGCAGTGCAAGCTGTTGACACCGTTGCTGCTGGCGATGCTTTTAACGGTGGTTTAGCCGCAGCGCTTTCCCAAGGACATTCTTTGCGCGACTGCGTTATTTGGGGTGCAGCAGCGGGTGCTTTAGCGGCAACGAAATTAGGCGCACAACCTTCGCTACCGGATAGAGTTACGTTTAATGCGTTTCTTAGGGAGAGGGGAGTGGGGGAGTGGGGGAGTGGGGGGGACAAGGAGACAAGGGGACAAGGGGGAGTGGGGGACAAGGGGGAGATAACAACTAACAACTAACAACTAACTCCGCGCCTCCTAACAACTACCAACTAACAACTAACTCCGCGCCTCCGCGCCTCCTAACTACTTCCCAATATCTTCATTCCACAATTCGGGGTTGGTTTCGATAAATTCACTCATCATTTGTTCGCATTCATCCAGATTTAAATCAATAACTTCGACCCCGTGGGATACCATAAATTCTTTCGCACCGGGAAAAGTTCTTGATTCGCCGGCGATGACTTTTTTGATGCCAAATTGTACCACTGCCCCAGCACACAAATAGCACGGCATTAAGGTTGAATAGAGTGTTGTGCCTCTGTAGCTACCAATTCTGCCGGCGTTGCGGAGACAATCAATTTCGGCATGAGTGACAGGATCGCTGTCTTGTACGCGCTTGTTGTGTCCTCTACCGACGATTTTGCCATCTTTGACGAGAATGGAACCGATGGGAATTCCACCTTCTTGTCTACCTTGTTTTGCTTCGGTTATGGCAGCTTGCATAAATTCATCCATTTGTTAATGTCTCCTACTTATGTCTAAACAACTCGTTTTAATGGATCACGATGGTGGTGTTGATGATTATCTAGCAACTATGCTGCTGATGACGATGGAACATATTGAACTTTTGGGTGTCGTCGTCACTCCTGCTGATTGCTATGCTGAACCGGCTGTCAGCGCTACACGCAAAATTCTCGATTTGATGGAATCTTCTCATATCCCGGTAGCTTTAAGCACTGTGCGCGGTATTAATCCTTTCCCCCGTCTCTACCGTCGCGATTCGTTTATTGTCGATCATCTGCCGATTCTCAATCAAAACGAAACAATTAGCACTCCTTTGCTTGCACAACCAGGTCAAGATTTCATGATACAAGTGTTGCGTGATGCACCCGAACCAGTAACGTTGATGGTAACGGGTCCCTTAACCACAGTTGCAGTAGCGTTAGATAAAGCACCAGAAATTGAAGCGAAAATTCAGAAGATTGTCTGGATGGGTGGTGCATTAAATGTTGGTGGTAATGTAGAGAAAAGTTTGGAAGCAGGACAAGACGGTTCTGCGGAATGGAATGTTTATTGGGACCCAATTTCCGCAGCGCGAGTGTGGGAAAGTCAAATTGAAATTATCATGTGTCCTTTGGATTTAACTAACAATGTACCCGTGACATCTGAGGTTGTTTACAAAATGGGACGACAACGCCATTATCCCATCTCGGATTTGGCAGGACAATGTTATGCGTTAGTTATTCCCCAAGATTATTATTTTTGGGATGTGTTAGCAACAGCTTATCTCGCTCATCCAGAGTTTTATCAATTGCGGGAGTGGGAAACAGAAATTATCACAACTGGTTTAAGTCAAGGACGTACTAAGGTAGTATCTAAAGGTCGGAAAATTTCGGCTATGGATAAAGTTGATAAAGAGGCTTTTTACAATTACATTTTGCAGCAATGGGCGCGATGAATTTTAGATTTTAGATTTGGGATTTTCGATTGATATTATAGCGGTTCTCGTTTACGTGAGGTACACCCGTAGGGGCACGGCACTGCCGTGCCCCTACACCTGGCGATATGATGTTGTATCGTATCTGAATCGGAACCGCTATAAGTCCCTTTGCTGCCGTCATAATACCTCGGAACCCGTATAAATGGAGTCGATACCGAAATGCAAATTGAACCATACGACACAAGTCAACTTGATGCAGTCAAGAGTCTTTCGCTTCGAGCATGGACTCCGGTTTTTGATTCGATTCAGAATGCGATGGACTTTGATGTGTACCGCTCATTTTATCCCGATTGGCGTGTAAGCCAGCTTCATGCTGTCGAGGAAGTCTGTGCAGCAACAGACACAAAAGTGTGGGTTGCGATCGCCTCTGGTTCAGCTGTGGGGTTTGTAGCCGTGAAACTCGACTCGGAAAGCAGCTTGGGAGAAATCTACATGATCGCCGTCGATCCAGATTATCAACGTCGAGGCATTGGCACCGCTCTGATAGAATTCGCTCTTAATTGGATGAAAGCTGCTGGAATGTCCGTTGCTATGGTCGAGACCGGAGGCGATCCTGGTCATGCGCCGGCACGTTGTATTTATGAAAAGCTGGGTTTCAGGCTGTTACCGATCGCTAGGTACTTCAAGAAGTTGTAGGTGTTCGCAGTTTGAAAACGATTGCTCTTGTTACGCCAGTAGGGTGCGTTACACTCCGAAGAGGGCACTTTCTTTAGTTTAGTCTTTTTTCAACCCAGAGGGTAGCAAAGGTAAACCCACTCGTAACCCAAAGTGTTGGTTTCAATTTTCGTGCTGATTCGTGTTTAAATAATTCAAACCCAAGAAAAGGGCAGCAACGCTACCTGAAACTGAAATTTCTCCTAGGGTAATTTTCTTTATTACTGATTCTACCGGAATCAAGACAACTTCTATTTCTTCGGTAATATCTAAATTTTGCTCTCCAATTTTTCTCACATTCTCTGCCATAAATAAATGTATATTATTCGTATCTTTTACAGGATTATCGTATAAAGTAGCTAATTTAATCACTTTTTCGGCTGTATAACCTGTTTCTTCTTTGAGTTCTCTTACTGCTGCTGTTTCTGCACTTTCATATGCTGCATCAAATCTTCCAGCAGGCAGTTCTAATAATATTTCACCTACTCCATGTCTGTATTGCCGTACAAAAACAATTTCTTGATTATTCGTAACAGGTAAAATTAAGGCAATTTCTGGTCTAACAATTACAAAAAAATCATCTATAATTTTGCCGTTGGGTAATTCTATTTCATCTTGCCTCACTTTGCACCAAAAATTATCTAAGACCATTTTTGATTGCAAGATTTTCCATTTTTTTAATTTGTGCATAAAGAAGATTAGGTATTAGGGACTGGGGACTAGGGATTAGGGATTAGGGACTAGGGACTAGTAGTGGTAGGGTGTGTTATGCTGTTAGGAAGAGCGCACCGTTTTTACGATAAGAGTGCGGTGCGTTAGGCATTCCACCATAACTCAAAAATTCAAAATTCAAAATTCAAAAAAAGTGATAAGGTGCGTTAGCCTTTGGCATAACACACCCTACATATACTACTAGTTTTTAATAAAAGAAAATATATATGGTGATTTAGTAAAGAATTGTAAAAAAGTATAACAGATGCGTTTAAATCTGGAAAATTTGCATCTACACTGTTTTTACCTTTGCTTAATATTAAGCATAATCATGCAAATTGAGGTAAAAACATTTACTGTTAACAAACGCTTTCCCTTAACGATAAGTCGCGGAACTACGGCACAGACGACGAATGTCTGGGTAAAAATTTCCCAAGATAATATCGAGGGTTGGGGGGAAGCATCACCCTTTAGTGTGGGTACTAATCCGCAATCAACGGAAATAATCAAAGATGCTTTGCTGCAAGTTGCACCAATGTTGCAAGCATACAATCCTTTGCAGCGATCGCCAATTGAGCAAGTGTTAACCAAAGTCGCTGTTCCTTCCGCAGCTAAAGCAGCGCTGGATATGGCGATGCACGATTGGCTCGGCAAATATGTAAAATTACCACTGTGGCAACTCTGGGGACTTGACAAAAACGCCATTGTACCCACTTCGGTGACAATTGGCATTAATACGCCGGAAGGTGCAAGAGCGAGGGCGCGAGACTGGTTACAATTTACTGATGTCCGTATTTTCAAAGTAAAGTTGGGTAATCCAGATGGTATTGTTGCAGATCAAAAAATGCTGTTAGCAGTGAGCGAAGAAGCACCTCATTTAGAATTGTACGTTGATGCAAATGGGGGTTGGAGTTTGTCAGATGCTGTTGAAATGTGCATCTTTTTGGCTGATTTGGGTGTAAAGTATGTGGAACAACCACTTCCACGCGGGCAAGAAAAGAGTTTACCAGAATTGAAGCAGCATTCTCCTTTGCCCATCTTTGTTGATGAAAGTTGCTTTACTAGCGCTGATATTCCTCATCTGGCAGACTGTGTAGATGGTGTTAATATCAAGCTGATGAAATCAGGTGGTTTAAGTGAAGCAATGCGGATGGTACATACAGCGCGTGCTTTAGGATTGCAAGTAATGTTTGGGTGTTATTCTGACAGTACGTTAGCGAATACGGCAGCAGCACAGCTTGCACCGTTAGCTGATTATTTAGACTTAGACAGTCATCTTAACTTAATCGATGACCCCTTCACGGGTGCGATCGCTCTTGACGGAAAAATTTTACCGAACGATTTACCAGGTTTGGGGGTACAATACAGTGCGTTTACCGCTTGATCGACGGATAGCGATTCTGCTACATGACCAAATCAAAGGAACTCATGGCAAAACAGGGCTGTCACTTTTACGCTACAGTGAAGCTCCAATTGTTGCCGTTATCGATCGCACCTGTGCAGGGCAATCTTTACCGGAATTAACGCGCATTAAGCGAGATGTCCCAATTGTCGCATCAGTTGCCGCTGCATTACAATATCAACCGGAAGTTTTGGTAATTGGTATTGCTCCCAAAGGCGGTATATTACCAGATGATTATTGGCATGATATCAAAGATGCGTTAATGTCCGGCATGTCATTGGTAAACGGTTTGCACACACCATTGGCAAACATGCCAGATTTAAAAGGACTGCTGAAACCAGGACAATTAATTTGGGATGTACGAAAAGAACCACCTAATTTAGGTGTTGCTACTGCCTTGGCACGCACTCTTCCTTGCCGGCGAGTGTTGACTGTGGGAACTGATATGGCAGTCGGGAAAATGTCTACAAGCATACAATTACATTGGGCATCACGTTTGCGAAATTTGCGTTCTAAGTTTCTCCCAACCGGGCAAACTGGTTTGATGTTAGAAGGTGATGGTGTGCCATTAGATGCCGTGCGGGTAGACTTTGCCGCCGGTGCTGTGGAACAGATGGTGATGCGCTTCGGCGAAAATTACGACATTTTGCACATAGAAGGACAAGGTTCGCTATTACACCCTGGTTCTACAGCAACATTGCCCTTGATACGCGGTTCGCAACCAACACAAATGATACTCGTACATCGTGCCGGACAAACTCATGTGATGGATAATGTACCGATTCCGCCTTTACCAGAGGTGATTAAGCTGTATGAAATCGTTGCTAGTGCAGGTGGTGCTTTTGCATCCGTGCCTGTAGTGGGTGTAGCACTGAATACAGGGCATTTAGATGAGTCAGCAGCAAAAGAAGCGATCGCTCAAGTACAATCAGAAACTGGATTACCTTGTACAGATCCAATCCGCTTTGATGCAGGTTTGTTATTAAATGCGATCGTGCGCGGGTAATCATCTGTTGAAGAAATTTAGCCCAAAATAGTACAATAATACTATGAAGCGATAAGCGTGTCGAATTTGTAGAGGTTTTGAGTAAGCTTCGATAGGTGAACTATGACTCATATTACAGCAGCAGCGATCGCCGATTACTTCATCTGGCTAGCTAATGAAACAGGTTCGTATATCAGCAACCTGAAACTGCAAAAACTTGTTTATTATGCTCAAGCTTGGTATCTTGCTCTTTATGGACAACCTCTGTTTGATGAAGATTTTGAAGCATGGATTCATGGACCTGTTATTCCTGCCTTGTATCAAGAATATAAAAACTTTGGGTGGAAGCCTATCTTAAAGGATGTTGAACCACCAGATTTTTCTGAAGAAATTCGGGATTTCTTGGAAGAGTTGACAGAAGTCTATTTTGGGTGTGATGCTTTTGAACTAGAGCAGATGACTCATCATGAAGATCCTTGGATTCAAGCTAGAGGAAATCTTTCTTTGGATGCACCTTGCAGGGCGATAATTTCTAAAGCATCAATGAAAGACTATTACAAAACTCGTGCCGAAGCCGAAGAAAATCAAGAAGCTTGAATCAAAACAGACTCCACCTTCATCTAGGATAAAACCTACAAAAGTAAAGCCTCCTCAAGGAATTAGTTTTTCGTACAGGTATTTCAAGGACGACAACGAGAAGTTTTTGATTATAGCGTTTCTCGGTTTAATGAGGTACACCCGTAGGGGCACGGCACTGCCGTGCCCCTACAACCCGCCATATAATTTTGTACCTCACCTGAGTGGGAATCGCTATAGCAACAAGGATGCACGATATTTAGAAGCCCTAATTCAGAGACTGCGCGATTTGTCAAGTATGACAGTTAATGAAATTACTGTTATAAATGCCAAACGTTTGCGATGCCATGCAATAGACTGGGATAGAACTACTGAAACTTGCTTTGGTCTTCCTAATGAAGAGCAGCTGGTAGATACACCATATCAGTTTCAACTTTCATCAAACGAGCATGGTAGAGTTCATGGATTCTTTATCGAAAACGTCTTTTACATTGTTTGGTTAGATCCAGATCATAGACTTTACTCTTAATTCACCTTGTAAAACAAAGCGCGATCGCTCAAGTACAATCAGAAACTGGATTACCTTGTACAGATCCAATTCGCTTTGATGCAGGTTTGTTATTAAATGCGATCATGCGCGGCTAAAGCTGATACCATATTCAACAGACAAACGAGAGTGATGCCTACTCAGATATTCTACATATTGATATTTTTAGGAATGGGAGTCAATGGTTTTTTCTACCTGGCTTGGCTTTTGTCACCTCCTAACCCTGATAGAGTAGGATTTTGGTTTTTCATCTATTTTCTGGTATTTCCCTATCTGGGGATTTTGGGAATTATCGCTTTATTGCTGAAAAATGCACTGAATATTCCTTCAGGTATTGGCGTTGCACTGCTGCTATATGTTGGAATATTGACAATCTTATTAAACTCTTATCAGTTGGGGTTGACTTGGATGTTAGCTTTATTGCCGACAGGAAGCTATGAATTTATCCACATGCTGCTATATGTCTTGACACTAGGGTATTTGATTATCCTAAAAGTTAATCGGTAGTCCAAAGCTGATAAAATCCCGCAATCTCAGCCAAATCGCGATCGCATCCTCATATTAGCTTGCCGATCGCTTCAAAATTCCTTCCAAACATAGGCTTGCATAGATTTGCGCGATTTATCTGTGTATCCCACCCTCAACTGTGTTCTAGCCTTTAAAACTGTTTCTAGAGACTTAAGTATTTCAGATATTTCCGGAACTTTAGGTTTTTTAGGATGATTTATAAGATATAAA
Organism: Tolypothrix sp. VBCCA 56010; assembly: GCF_050875635.1. Taxonomy (NCBI): domain Bacteria; kingdom Bacillati; phylum Cyanobacteriota; class Cyanophyceae; order Nostocales; family Tolypothrichaceae; genus Tolypothrix; species Tolypothrix sp. VBCCA 56010. Next base: position 3,496 of record NZ_JBPAOH010000074.1, on the reverse strand, counting down.
CATTCTTTAGTCGCTGCCAACTCGCTTTTGCGTGGAGGTGCGTAAAAACTTAAAGCTGCATTTGCTTGACAAGCTCCAACTATTTCTACATAATTCGGATGTGTTACACAAAATACTAAAATTTCATCTTCTTCCGGCTCATACACAACTGGATCTGTTTTTTGGAAAACCCAGGACTTCTCCGCACGATCGAAATGTAAGCTTTTTACGTGGAGTCTTGCATTTACCGTCTTGATATCAGCATCGAAGCTTTTTTGATGTCTCTGATGAATAGAGAAATCAACCCCCTCAACGATCTCTACTTTTATTTTCTGTACTTCCTTCTCAACAGCTACTTCTGCTAATTTTGCCCAGTATGCTTGATCAATAATAATTTTTATATCATTTTGATTTCTATTTTTTGCATAGATGTCACGAACTGTATCGGCGTAAATCTCTGCAAACTCTTTACAAGCTTGTTTCTCTTGATCGGTAATGCTTATCTTTGCAGCCATTTTAAAAAATTTGTGAGCAATGGTATATCACTTAACTTCAGTATTCCCAAGCGTTATTCCGCAAATAGCGACATCAAAGTACTGTGCCACTGATAAGCTTAGAGCCACTTAATACCGTTTCATTTTAAGGCTGATACATATTGGCAAGCTTTCAAACTGATGATGGATGCAGGCGTTGCCGCTCTGCGGCTTGCCGTTCGCGTTGGCGGAGCCTCTCGTAGAGAAGCGTCCCGAAGGGAAGGCATCGCTCTCGTACTTCGGGTGATTCGGCAATTGGGAAAACGCGATCGCACTCAATATTAACTTTATTACCACAAAGAAGCTATTAATTTATCCACATGCTGCTGTACGTCTTGACGCTGGGATGTTTGATTATCCTAAAATTTAATCGGTAGCGAGAATCTGGAAATTAACAAAGAGCGCGATCGCCTAATAGTTGCTGCACACCCATACCTTTCTAAAACTGCATAAGTTGATGGTGCTTACACCTATTCTAAATACAGAAGGAAAGCGAATTCATACTTAACTTCTGTTGGTGCAAATCAAGCAAGGGTTTACGCATACGATCAAATTTATGTCAATGCGTAAGTCCTATATTAGTCTGACGTATTAAATTAAGTGTATTGATTTGGGTACACAATCGGTAAGTGAGGGTGGGATGCCAGAAGAAGACCGCAGTGCCAAAGTTGGAGGGAGCGCTGACCGCAGTGCGATTATTACTGGAGATAGCAATACTGCTACTATCACCATCACTAACTACTATTATCGTGAAAGTACAACGGTATTACCTGTTGAATCTACCGATGCTGCTGACGAAAATCTTCTCTGTCCCTATCGCGGTTTGTTTCACTTTGGTCCTGGTGATGCAGAGTTTTTCTTCGGACGTGAGGTATTTGTAGAAGAACTATTTGCGGCGACTCAAAACCGCAATTTTATACCCGTTTTAGGTGCGTCGGGAAGTGGAAAATCTTCGGTGGTGTTGGCAGGATTGGTGCCAAAGCTGCAAGAAGCAGGTTACTGGAAGTTTACCCATTTTCGTCCCGGTTCTGACCCTTTTCATGCCCTAGCTTTGGCGCTGGTTCCGCTTTACACACAAAATCTGGATGCTACTGATAAGATCATCCAAGCTCGTAAGTTGTCACAATCCCTTGGTGATGGTGAAATCCCTCTAGCTGATGTATTTGCCCAGATTCACCAAAATCACCCCACGGATCGGGTGTTGCTGATTGCCGATCAATTTGAAGAAATTTACACTTTATGCGCGGATCATAAAATTCGCCATAGTTTTCTAGATATTTTATTAACCAGCTTTCAATCTTCCCCTGGCAAGACTAATGTGCTAGTTGCAACCATGCGGGCAGATTTCTTGGGGAATGCTCTGTCATATCCCGCTTTTGGAGATGTATTGAAAACTGATATCAAGCTCAGGTCGATGAATCATGATGAACTTTTACAGGTGATTGCAAAGCCTGCTGAAAAGTTGGGGGTGACTTTTGAAGGGGGACTGGTGGAACGCATATTAGATGATGTGGAAGATGAACCGGGGAATTTACCTCTTTTGGAGTTTGCGTTGACGGAGTTGTGGAAGCAGCGAAAGGGTAAACAGTTAACTCATGCAGCTTATCAGCACATAGGTAAGGTACAAGGTGCGTTGGCTCGTCATGCAGATCGCAATTATGGTAAGTTGAGTGCAGCCCAGAAAGAACAGGTACGGCGGATTTTCATCCAATTAGTGCATCCGGGTGAAGACAGACAAGATACGCGACGAGTGGCGACGAAAGCCGAATTGGGTGAAGAACGCTGGAAATTGGTGACACAGTTGGCGGATGATCGATTAGTCGTCACCAGTCAAAATGCTGCTAACCAAGAAACTGTGGAAGTTATTCATGAAGCGTTGATTCGTAATTGGGAAGAACTGCGACAATGGATGAATGCAGACCGTAGCTTTCGCGCTTGGCAAGAAAGGCTGCGGTTCGCAATGCTGCAATGGCAAAAAATGCAACGGGATGAAGGGGCATTGTTGCGGGGTGCAGTGTTAACGGAAGCGGAAAAAAATCTGAAACAACGCCGAGAGGAACTGAGCAAAGGAGAGCAAGAATTTATTCAAGCTAGTGTAGCACTGCGTCAACGTGGTAAGCAGCGAATTTACTATTTATTTGGGGGGATTGGGAGTATCCTTTTACTGCTGGTGGGGATTTGGGGTTGGTGGAATTATACAACTTCCGGGCAATTGACTCAAATTCGCTGGCACTTGACTAATGTGAGTCAGCAGACACCGAGTCCTGAGTATCAATTAAAAGCGGCTCTCGCCTTTGCTAAGGATGGAAATTCTGCTGAAGCCGCCCGCCTGCTGGAAAAAGCGATCGCCTCTGCCAACCAGATTCCGGATTCCTCTTCCAAAGTCTCTGCCTTAAGTGCCATTGCCCAAGCCTATGGCAAGCTCAACCAACCGGAAAAAGCCGCTTTCTTGCTCGATAAAGCGCTCGCCTCTGCCAACCAGATTCCGGATTCCTATTCCAAAACCGAAGCCTTAAGTGCCATTACCCAAGCTATTGGCAAGCTCAACCAACCGGAAAAAGCCGCTTTCTTGCTCGATAAAGCGCTCGCCTCTGCCAACCAGATTCAGGATTCCTATTCCAAAGTCTCTGCCTTAAGTGCCATTGCCCAAGTCTATGGCAAGCTCAACCAACCGGAAAAAGCCGCTTTCTTGCTCGATAAAGCGATCGCCTCTGCCAACCAGATTCAGGATTCCTATTCCAAAGCCGATGCCTTAAGTGCCATTACCCAAGCCACTGGCAAGCTCAACCAACCGGAAAAAGCCGCTTTCTTGCTCGATAAAGCGCTCGCCTCTGTCAACCAGATTCAGGATTCCTCTTACAAAGTCTCTGCCTTAAGTGCCATTACCCAAGCTATTGGCAAGCTCAACCAACCGGAAAAAGCCGCTTTCTTGCTCGATAAAGCGCTCGCCTCTGCCAACCAGATTCAGGATTCCTATTCCAAAG